>DATHIG010000114.1:0-5888 GCA_035490035.1 Actinomycetes bacterium | reverse complement strand
CCGCGCCGCCGTCGGCCTGGTCGGCCCGGCCGGCCAGCTCTTCGGCCAGTGTCGGGTCGCCGGCGGTAAGGGCGACGGCGGCGCAGCGGGCCAGGTGCTCGCCACCGACGGCCGGGTGGCTGGCCGCCCGGTGGGCGTGGGCCAGGGCCAGCACCGTCGCAGCGGCCAGGCAGCAGAAGAACAGCGGCCCGGCGGCGGCCCGCACCAGCACGTCGGGGAAGGCGGGGGCCGGGAGCTGGCCGCGGCGCATGGCCCGCCGGACGGCGAGGGCGATGTCCAGCCGGCCGGCCGCCGACGCCTCGACCACCAGCCGCCGCCAGAACACCACCGGCCCGGACGCCCGCTCCACCCCGGCCAGCAGGGCCCGCACCCCGGCCAGGTCGCCGAGGCGCAGCAGGGCGGTGGCGCGGATGGCCAGGGCCGCGCCGCCGTCGGCCTGGTCGGCCCGGCCGGCCAGCTCTTCGGCCAGTGTCGGGTCGCCGGCGGTGAGGGCCACGGCGGCGCAGCGGGCCAGGTGCTCGCCACCGACGGCCGGGTGGCTGGCCGCCCGGTGGGCGTGGGCCAGGGCCAGCTCCGGGGCAAGAAACCCTGGCAGCAGGTAGGCGGCGGCGAGCAGGCTCAGCGCTTCGGCGCCGCGTTCGGGGTCGTCGGCGGCCCGGGTGAAGCAGGCGATCGCCTCGCGGACCCGGCCGGTGGCCACGTGCTGGCGACCGGCTTCGACCAGCTCGTGCGCTCCCACCGCGCACCTCCTACCTGTCGGCCACCGCGATGGCTGCGGTGATCGCAATCGTAAGCGAAAGGGGGGGTGGCGCGGCAGGGGGACAAACCGGACGCTGGGGCTGTTTGCCTCTACTTCAGGCGCGAGCCGACTCGGCCAGGGCCCGGACTTCGTCGGGGGTGGCGGCGATCGCCACCACCGCCCGCGGGTCGATGCGGCGGATCAGCCCCTCGAGCACCCTGCCCGGCCCGAGCTCGACGTAGCTGGTGGTTCCGAGCTCGCGGAGCCGCTCGACGCACCTGGTCCAGTCGACCGGAGAGGTCAGCTGGCGGGCCAGGAGCCGCCCGGCCCGGCGGCCGCTGCGGACCACCCTGGCCTTGGCGTTGGACACCAGCGGCACCTCGAGCCGGCGCAGGTCGATGCGGTCCAGCGCCTCCTGGAAGGGGCGCTTGGCCGCGTTCATCAGCGGGGTGTGGAACCCGCCACCGATGGGCAGGGCCAGCACCCGCTTGGCCCCGGCGGCAAGGGCCCGCCTGGCCGTCTCCTCGACCGCCTCCGACTCGCCGGAGATCACCACCTGGCCGGGAGCGTTGGAGTTGGCCAGGAACACCTTGCCAACCTGGCGCCGGACGGTGCGGCAGAGCTGGCCGACGGTCTTGTCGGGCAGGCCGAGGACGACCCGCATGACCCCGGCGCCGCCGGCCTGGTGGGCGAGCTCGGCCCGGCGCACCACCAGCTCGAGGCCCTGCTCGAAGCTGACTCCGCCGGCCGCGAACAGGGCGGCGTACTCGCCAAGGGAGTGGCCGGCGACCAGGTCGGGTCGCAGGCCTTCGTCGGCGGCCAGGATATGGCAGGCGGCGGAGTGGACGTAGATGGCCGGCTGGGCCTTGCGGGTGTCGGTCAGGGCGGCGTTGCCGGACTCCAGGACCTCGATCACATCCCAGCCGAGGATCTCGGACGCGCGGACGAAGGGCCCGCCGGCCGGGTCGTCGGCCCATGGGGCACCGCTGCCATCGGCGATGCGGCCCTGGCCTGGAAAGGTGAAAGCGATCTTGTCCACGGCGCGATGGTACCGAAGAAGTGGCGAAAACAAATAACCGGTGCCTGCGTCCCTTTCCCGGCCGCCCCGGCTACCCTGGACGACGACCTCGTCCAGGCTCGCCCAGGAGGATGCGTGCTCGACCACCTGCCCGGCCGCGGCGAGCGGCTGCGCTGCGCCGCCTGCGGCAACCTGACCCGCTTCGACGTCGTGGCCAGCCGGCGCACGGCCGCCTTCTGGCACTACACCGTCGCCGGTGAGCTCACCGTTGAGGAGGAGCGCGACCTGGCCGTGACCGCCGAGGAGGTCCGCTGCCGCTGGTGCGGCTCGGCCGGCGACGTCCAGGTCGTCCCCGCCATCGGCGAGCCAACCGCGGCCGAGCGGTGAGGGGGCGGCCGGTGCCGGCGGCGCAGCCGCAAGCCGCCGGAGCTGCCGACGGGGCGGCCGGGGCCGGGCCGCTGCCCGAGCTCCCCGAGGCGCTGCTGGCCGGGTATCTGGACGCGGCCCTGGCCACCGTGCGGGCCGCTGACCAGAGCGAGCTGCCAGGACCGCTGCGCCAGTACCAGACCTGGACGCCCAAGCGGCTGCGCCACCCGAGGGTCCTCGGGCTCGTCCGCCGGACTCTCGACCTCGATCAGAGCTTTAGGGAAGCGGTGGACGAGCGGGTGCTGGACGAGGAGGAGGCGCTGGCCAGGCTGCTGCGTGCCGGCCGCCACGCCGAGGCGCTGGCCAGCGGGGAGACGCCGGAGGCGGTGGCCAGGGTCGGGCTTGCCCTCGGCAGGTCTGGGGAACCCGCGGTGCAGGCGGCGGTGGCCGCGGCCGCGACCAGCCAGGCGAGGGCTGAGGCGGCCGCCGTCCGGTCGGCGCTGGCCGGCGCCGAGAGCGAGCTGGACACGGCCAGGGAGCGCGCCGAGGCCGAGGCGGCCACCTCCCGCGCGGCCCGCGAGGAGCTGCGGACCGCGCGGGAGGAGCTTCGCCGGGCCGAGCGGGAGCGCAGGACGCTGGCCGACCGGGTCGAGAGCCTGGAACGTGAGCTGACCCGGTCCGCGGCCGCGCTGCGTGCGGCCAAGGACGAGGCCGCGGCCGAGCAGCGCCGGCTCGGCGGGCGGGTGGCCGAGCTGCAGGCCCGCCTGGCCGAGTCGCAGCGCAACTACCGGACCCTGCGCCGCTCCGCCGGGCAGGTCGACCCGGTGGTGGCCGAGGCGGTCGGCGCCCTCGAGCGTGACCTCGATGCCCTGCGCCGGGCCACCAGGCTGGCCGACGACGACGGCACCGGCCGGGGGGTCGGGGGAGCCCAGGGGGCCGCGGCCGGGAAGCCGGGAGACGCCGGCCCGGCCCGCCGGCCGGCGCGGCGCTCGCCCCTGCCGGTTCCCGGGGGCCGGGGCGCCGACGACCCCGAGACGCTGGCCGACTGGATGGGCAGCGACGGCGTGCTGGTCCTGGTCGACGGCTACAACGTCACCAAGCACCCGCTCGGGTTCCCCGACCGGGGGCTGGAGGACCAGCGCACGCTGCTGCTCGACCTGTGCCGGCGGCTGGCGCGCCGGTTCGGGGCGGCGATCACGGTGGTGTTCGACGGCGGCACGGTGGGACCGCTCCCGATCCGGCTGCCAATCGGGCCGGTCGAGGTGGTGTTCACCGACGCCGGTCGCACCGCCGACGACGAGATCGTGGTCCGGACCAACGCGGCCCCACCCGAGCGCCCGGTGGTGGTGGTCACCTCCGACAACGAGCTCCGCGACCGGGTCACCGCCCTGGGCGCCACGGTCACCCGATCCCCGGCCCTCCTCGGCCTGGCCGCCGCCCGCTAGGCAGCAGCCCAGAAGCCCTTGCGCGTACCTGGAGGCTGGATCCAGGAAGGGTCGCGGGGGCCGGAACCGTTCAGGAGGCGCGGGCGGCGCCGTTGCGGCGCTGGTGGGCGACCACCCGGGGCTCAAGGCCGTGGGCGGCCAGGGCGTCGAACGCCCCCTGGAGGTCGGGATCCAGGTCGGCGGCGGCCCGGCCGGCGTCGTTGCCGAGGCGAACGACCCGGGCGTTGCGCTCGCCAAGGAAGAACTCGACCAGGCAGTCCCGGCACTCGTTCCCGCCGGGGCAGTCGTCGCAGCTGATCCGCAGTGGCTCCTCGCGTCCCATGTGAGTGTTCCCTCTCTGGTGCCGTCGGGGTCCGGCAGGTCGAGAGCACCGTACCCGGGGGGTGTGACAACCATGCCGGCCATCCGCCTCGGCGCGTCTGGGGAACTTGCACACTGCTTTCCACTTCGTTACCGTGCGGCGGCCGCGTCCCCCGTTGCGGCGACAACCACCTGCGTCGGTCACGTGGGATCGACCGGAGCGACAACGTGGGGGCCGGCCGCCCCTCGGTTGCTCCGGCCGACAGGCTACGGCCCCCGCTTCCCCCGGGTGGGGGCCGTAGCCGCCCTTACCGTGCAATGACCCTGCGGCATCCGTCCTTCGGCGGTTCCGCCCGATACCATGACCTCTCATGGATCCCACCGACCCGAGCGGCCGGCCGCCCCTGCCCGAGCGCCCAGCGCCGCCCCAGCCCGCGTGGCCGCCTCCGCCGCCGGCCGCGCCGTCGCCAGGCTGGAGCCAGCCACCCGGGTCGGCCCCCCGACCCGGCCCGCCGCCCCTGGGCCAGCCGCCCGCATGGCCTGGTCGAGCGGGATGGGGGGACCCGACCGGACCACCCGGATGGGGGGAGCCCGCCCCGCCGCCCCGGCCGCGGCGTCGTGCCGGATGGATCCTCGCCGGCGTCGCGGCGCTGCTGGCGGTCGCCCTGGTCGCCACCGTGCTGGTCCTGCGGCCAGGCGTCCAGGTCGGGTCGCCGCCGCGGGCCCTGCAGCAACGGCCGGCCATCAAGCTCCCGCCCGACCCGCGGGACGAGGTGCCCCGGCTGCTGGCCAAGCGGGCCAAGGCCGTGCTCGGCGGTGACCGGGCGGGCTTCCTGGCCACCGTCGACAAGCGCCGCAAGCGCTACTACCAGTCCCAGGCGACGCTGTTCGGCCGGATGCGGACGGTGCCGTTCTCGACCTTCTCCTACCGGGTGACCGACCCGCGCGACTACGCCGGCCCCACGGTGGACCGCCGCTACGCCGACCCGGTCTACCTGCCGCAGGTCGAGGCCAGGTACCGGTTCAGGGGCCAGGATGCCAGCCCGGTGCTGACCCGCTACTTCTACACCTTCGTGCTGACCCGCTCCGGCTGGCGCATCGCCAACCAGGGCGAGGCCGGGCCCCGCGGCCGCGGCGACGTCGAGATCTGGGATGCGGGCCCGGTGAAGACCCTGCGCAGCGCCCGCACCCTGATCGTCCACCACCCCGGCCACGAGTCGCTGGCCAGGCGGCTGCTGCTGGTCGCCGACCGCGCCTACGGCCAGGTCGGAGCCGCCTGGACCGGGCGCTGGGAACGCAAGGCGGTGATCCTCGTCCCCCGCGACCAGGACGAGGCCGAGCGGCTGGTCGGGGCCCGTGACCTGTCGCAGGTGGCCGCCGTCGCTTCCTCCTCGGTCGAGTCAGGCGCCGCCGAGCGGGTGCTCGGCAACCGGATCGTGGTCAACTCGACCAAGGTGGTCCGCTACGACGATCTCAACCTCCAGATCCTGATCACCCACGAGCTGACCCACGTGGCCACCCGCACCCTTGGCGACGGCGTGCCGTTGCTGCTGGTCGAGGGGTTCGCCGACTGGGCCGCGCTGGAACCGGTCGGCTTCCCGTTCCCGGACACGCGTCCGGCCCTGGCCAAGCGGGTCCGCACCGGCCGGTTCGACGGCGCCCTGCCCAGCGATCGCGAGTTCCGCGGCCGGGACGCCTCGGTCGCCTACGACGAGGGGTCGGCGTTCTGCCTGTGGGTGGCCGAGACCTTCGGCGTGCGCAAGCTGCGCGCCCTCTACCGGGAATTCGCCGGGTCGAGGCCCCCGACCACCACCGAGCTGGACCGCGGCTTCCGGCGGGTGCTCGGGATCTCCCGCAGGACCGCCGAAGGCCGCTGGGCCGCCTGGGTGCGCGACCGGCTGTGATCGGCGTCCCCCGGCCACCAGCGGCCGACCCGCTGGAGGCGTTCACTGAGGACGAGGTGGCCGCCTGCGTCGGCTATGCCAAGCCTCGCCAGCGCTGGGGACTGGCCGGCTACGGC
>DATHIG010000113.1:0-2062 GCA_035490035.1 Actinomycetes bacterium | reverse complement strand
GTTACCTGATCACCCCAGCCCTGCGGCAGCACCCGCAACGGCGCGGTGCTCCACGGCAGCTTGCGCAAACCGAGTGTTGGGCCGGCACGCTAGCGATCCTTGGTCGCTGAGACTCGTGCGCGGAGCTTGAGTTTCAGGCGGCGTTGTGCAGGCGTGCGTGTTCGATGTAGGAGTGGACGTGTCGGTCGATGGTGGCCAGGGCGCGACGTAGGTCGTTGGGGGCGGGTGGTGTGTCTGCGGCGATGAGGGGTCGTAGGAGTCGGTCGTGGACCTTGGTGTAGAAGATCGCCACGCGTTGCCCGGCGGGGGTGAGGTGGTAGGTGTTGGTGCGCTCTCGTCGGTGGATCAGTCCGTTGAGGCGGAGGCGGGCCAGGTCGTAGCTCATCTGGTTGACGGTGTAGGCGACGCCGAGCAGATGGCTCACCTGGGCGCGCAGGCTCCGGTTGGTGAATCCGAGGGCGTTCAAGCCGACACACAGGGCGCCGAGCAGGGCCATGACCCGAGGATCTCCGAACCGTAGTGCGGGCGACCTCCTGCCATCCTCGGTGAGGGTGGACTGTGCGACCCGCTCAAAGGCTGGGCTGGCAAGGACACAACCCTGCCCGACACGTTCAGTATCGAGCAGACGGGTGTTGACGGCACGGGCCTTGGCCTGCAGCTCGTCGAGGTGCTGTAGACGCCGTTTGCACTGCAGGTCACCGGGTGAGTTGATCACGGTCTCGATTCGCAGCGCCCGGCCGTCTTTGAGGTACTGCTTGACCCTTGAGTTCTTGTAGTCGGCGTTGACGGTGACCCCGATGGTGTCGCGGGTGTCGATGCGGGTCTTGTAGGTCGGCTCGGTCTTCGGCGGACGTCCCCACCGCCTGGGATGGCCGGCGAAGATCAGCTCGACGTGGTCGGGACGGCCGATGTCGAGGTTGTCGGCCACCAGGGCTTCGAAGAAGCCCCGGGCCCGGCGTGGTGCGTCCAAGACGCTCCGATCGAGATGGTGCGGGAGGTCTCGATCTGTCGCATCGACAGTTCCCACCAGTAGCCGGCGGCCCGGTCGGTGTCGGTCAGTGGCAGCGGCAGGATGCTCATCCAGCGTTCGAAGAACACCGTGATCGCGCCCGGCCCGAGCCGGTCGCAGATCGCCTGCAACGCCTCAGGGTCGGTGCAGGTGGCGAACCCGTTGGACAACTCGGTGAAACCGATCCCCGCGTAGGTGGCTTGGCGTTTGGCCCACTCGTGCCCGTTGAGCCAGACCTTGACCGGGTAGGGGAAGTAGGCACAGACCTTGATGAACACCGGCCCGAAGTCGACGTCCCAGATGTAGAAGTAGAAGCAGGTCACCCGCCGGTCTGCCTTGGTGAAGGAGAACCACACCTGGTTCCCGGTGTAGCCACGATCCTCGCGCTGGTGGGCGGCGAACACGTTCTGGTACTCCTGGGCGACCCCGATCGCGGCCACCCCCGGGCATCCCGTCGCGGCCTGCCGCAGCAGGTACGGCCGCATCACCTCTTGCTTGCGGTCGTCCTTGCCGAACCTCACCACCGGGACCCGACACTCATCGGCGAAATCCCGGACCGCGCGGCGGAACGCGGTGCCGATCTTCTCCATGATCGCCGGAGACGGGATCGGGAACCCCAGATGCGCGGTCATAAACGAGACCACCTGACCGCCGACCTGCAGATTCGGCACATACCCGTTGAGGTAGACCCGGTCCAGGCACTCGATGTCCAACCCGACATGACCCTCGAGCAGCTCGTTGACCGTCATCGTCGCCATAGCCAAGACTGCGCCGCACCCAGGCACCCACACCAGCCTCAGCCTCGGCGGTCAGAGGCGAAGCCTCACTGGAGGAGTGCGGGCTCAATGTGCCGTACGCGGCGAGGTTCTGCGCCGGATATGTCACGAAACATGTCACGCGCGGGTACTTCACTGGCCGGCTGGGTGCGTTTCCGCTGGTCGGAAGGTGCGCCCCCGGCAGGATTCGAACCTGCGCACCCGCCTCCGGAGGGTGCCTAGCAGTCTCACCTCGCGCATCTCCACGCGTCAGGGCTCACACCGCGAGGCCCCTAGA
>DATHIG010000112.1:0-2329 GCA_035490035.1 Actinomycetes bacterium | reverse complement strand
CGTCAACGAAACGTGTGTGAACGACGAACTCGCAGGCTCGCCGGCCATCCCCGGCGCAGCGCTCCGCTCGTGCCGACGTTCCGCGACCGAACGCCGGCACCGAATAGGTTCAAGTGAGCCGCACTTCGTGCGGCGCCGTTGCTTTGTAGGCCCCGCCCGGTGGGCGGGGCGTTGTCGATTGTGGCTGTCGTCATGTCTCTGGTTGTCAAGGGCCTGCGCTTCGCTGCGGTCCCTGCGGGACGGCCCTGCGGGCCGCCCTTGACAACCTGTGTGGGTTTACGCATGGCTGCGCACCCGGCGACGGCGGTGGACGGGTCGGCCGAGGTGGTGCTCGTCCAAGATGGCGAGGTATTGGGCGACGACGCGTGGAGCCAGCCCGGTGAGCAATGGGAGCTCCTCGCGAGGGTGTTTGGCGTCGAGCAGGCGGACTCGTTCGAAGCCTTCGATGTAGCGGTCGACGGACTTCTTGGCGTGGTAGGTGCGGCTGGCGATCTCCGGGGTGCTCAACCCTTCGAGGTAGAGGCGGATGATCGCCGCCTTGTGGGTCGGCCACGACCCCATGTCGGCGACGTAGCCGCGGATCGGCAACATCTCGCCCCGGTTGCGCAGCCGGATCACCGTTGCTGACACGCCGCCGTCGGTGTAGCCGGTGACCAGCGACAGATCCGCCTCGGACAGCACCCCGCCTTGCTCGTAGGCCTCGTGAGCCAAGCGGCGCACCCGCAGCTCGCGCCGCTCGAGCGCCCCGACGCCGGCGACCATGGCGTCGATGTCGGCTTGGGCGACGACGGTCAACCGCACCGGGACGAGCCGGGTGTGGGCCATCGTCTTGCCTTTGCGTTGACGTTCATCGGCGGCCGGGCACAGGTAGATCAGTTGGCCCGGCTCCAAGCCGTCAGGGCGCCGGTAGTAGTTGCGGACCACCGTGCAGATGTCCTCGACGATCGCGGCGACCACGACCCCCCCCTTGTCGTAGCCGTACTCGTGGAGGAACTTGTAGCGCAACAAGCTGGGCAGAGTGCGCCGGGCCAGGCGGCGGCCCAGGTTCTGGCTGTGGATCACTGGGGCGCTCACCGCCGGCCCCCCTTTTTGCTGGAGCGGCGGGCGACGTCCAACAGCTCATACAGCCGGGGGGCGGCGGGGAACTCGCGGCGGGCCCGTTCGTAGATCGCGATGTACTCGCCGATCACCGAAGCGGAGCGGCCGGTGGCCGCCCGGATCTCGGGGATCGACGCCCCTCTGGCGTACAGCGCGGCGATCTGCCGGAAGTCGACCAGGTAGCGGCGGATCGAGTCCTCGCTGTGGCGGGTGCGCCGCTCGATCTCGGTGAACTGCAACCCCCACAGGTACAGCTGCACCACCTGCGCCTTATGCGACACACCCGGCCCGATGTCGCGGATCTGACCACGCGTCGGCACCGCCACCTCCTGGGCCCGGCACTCGGCCAGGTCCCGTTTCACCGTCGCCGTCGACGAACACGTCAAATAGGCCAGGTCCTCCACCGTCAACAGTCCGCCCTGCACCTGGGCCTGGCGGGCCAGCCGGGCCAGCCGTTGGCGGCGCATCACCGCCAACCCCCGCTCCCGCAACACCTCCCGGTCCTCGCCGCTGGCCAACTCCAACGCCACCTGCACCTTGCGGCACGCCACGATCGGCTTGCCCGGCGGTTCATCAGAGGCCACCGCCAGATACACCAACTCGCCCGGCTGCATCGCCATGCGCCCGAAGTCGGCGAAGTAGTGGGCCATCTGCTCGTAATGCGCCCGCGCCAGCACCGGCGTCAGGTTGAAGTCCTCACAAATCCGGGCAACGATCGCCGACTCGGCATCCTTCGCCGCCAACCCGGGCAGTCCCATACGCATCCATCCCTCAACCCCCAAGGTCGAAAACGGCACCGTCAACGTACGGCTCAATTGATCCCACACCGAACACCGAACACCGCCCGCACGAGGGCCTCCACCAGACCCGCGGCGGTTCAGTGGCGGTCGGCCCGATCCGGGTAGGCGGCAGGTAACAGTTCACGCGAGGGAGCCAGGCTGTTGCGTTAGGTCTCGTCTGGCGCATGTTGATGCATCGCTCTGATTCGTCATGCGTCGTCTCAAGAAGCAGCGGTGAGAGATGAGCGGCCCTGGGGCGCTGCCCTGGGGCGCTCATCGCTCACATCACGTCAGCATTGGACCCGTGCGATGAGCGATCGGCGTCCTATGAGCGCTCATCGCTCATCGCTCATCGCCCACCGCGGCACGAGGTGGGTGAGCATTCACCTCCTGCGATATAGCGCAACAGCCTGGAGCGCACAGAAAGCCGCCATGATGTCCCTGTGGATCGC
>DATHIG010000111.1:0-3427 GCA_035490035.1 Actinomycetes bacterium | reverse complement strand
CCACCGACGAGGACGTCGACCGGTCGGCGGCGGCGATCCTGCGGGCGGCCCGCTCGGACTGAGACGCCAGATCCGGTGCTCGATCCCGGCTGCTGCGCGTGGCATGGTGACCGGGGGGCTATCCTTCGGGCCGCCGGGTCGGTCCACGAAGGCGGGTCGGCGGTGCCGGGAATGGGTGGAGGACGTCGGCGAACGAGCTGCTGGGGGTGTCTACCTCAACGATCATCTGGCGAGCCAGCCACGACCTGCCGCTGTCAGCTGCTCAGCGACCCGGCGAATAGGTCGGCGGCCTCGGCGCTCCCGGGAGCGCCGCCGCCCTGGAAGTACAGGGAATCCGGCGCGGCCGGGAGCCCGTCGGCCGACCCGGACCGGTGGTCGACGGCGCCGGCGGCGGCCGCCCCGCCGACCGTCTCCCCGGGTGCCCCGACGGCCAGGTCGACCAGCTCGTTGCCGTCGAAGTTGCCCGCGGTCAGCGACGCCCCGGCGGCGTCGCCGGTCTCCGGGTTGCCCTGGGTCAGCACGCCGTCCGGGCACCCGAACAGCAGCCCCTCGGACCCGCAGAGGCTGATCACCGCGCCGGCGTCGCCGACCGAGCCCAGGTTCTCGCCCGGGGCCCCGATGACCAGGTTGTCGGCGTTGTTGCCGTCGAAGTCGGCCGAGGCCAGGGCGGCCCCGAACCGGTCGCCCGACTCGGTGGTGCCAGGCACCGACCCGACCTCGGTCGGGCCGCCCTGGGTCAGCAGCTGGTGGAAGCCGGGCGCGATCAGGACCACGACCGCGCCGGCGTCGGCCGCCGAGCCGACGTCCTCGCCGGGGGCGCCGACGGCCAGGTCGATCCCGCCCGACCCGAAGTTCCCGGAGGTCAGGGCGGCCCCAAACCGGTCGCCGGCCTCCGAGGCGCCCGACACCTGGCTGTCGCCCTGGACGAAGCGCTCCTGGACGGCGCCGGCGGGCAGGCCGGTGCCGGCCTCGGAGGCCTCGACGATGGTGACCGCCCCGGCGTCGGCAGTGGCCCCGACGTTCTCGCCAGGAGCGCCAACGGCCAGGTCATCGGGACCGGCGCCGCCACCGCCGCCGCTCAGGTCGCCGATCTCCACCGCCGTCCCGAAGCCGTCCCCGGCCTCCGGCGCGGACTCGAGGATCTGGAGGTTGGGGCTGCCCAACAGCCCACCGGCGGCGCCGTCGACCACGGTGACCGCCCCGGCGTCGGCGGTGGCGCCGACGTTCTCGCCCGGCGCCCCGATGGCCAGGTCGGCCTCGTCGCCGGTGTCGAGCAGGCCGACGGCCAGGGCGGCCCCGAAGCGGTCGCCGGCCTCGGCCGCGCCGGCCATGCCGGCCGCGCCTTGTCGCAGCAGCTGGTCGCCGACGCTCGGCAGGCCGCCCCCACCGCCGTAGAACACCTCGACCACGCCGGCGTCGGCGGTCGCGCCGAGGTTCTCGCCGGGCACGCCGACGACCAGGTCGGTGAAGATGTCGCCGTTGAAGTCGCCGGTGGCCACCGCCGAGCCGAACCCGTCGCCGGCCTCGGGCAGGGCCTGGGTGAGCTGCTGGCTGGTGCCGTCGGACAGGCCGGACTCCGAGCCGTAGAGCACGTCGACCACGCCGGCGTCGGCGGTCGCGCCGAGGTTCTCGCCGGGCACGCCGACGACCAGGTCGTCGATGCCGTCGCCGTTGAAGTCGGCCACCGCCGCCGCGGCCACGGCGGCGGTCACCCCGGTCGCCGTGCCTCTGGCCGGAGCGGCGGCCGCCGCCCACCCACCGGCCGGCAGCGCCGCCAGGACCACCACCGCGAGCACCACGACCCGCACCGCCCGTCCCATCCCTGACCTCCCACCGCTGCGTCACCGATTGGGCGGAACCTACCAACAAGGAACTCAGGCGGGCGCCCTTGCCCAGCGGTCGCCGAGCTGCTGGATCTCGGAACGGAAGCGGGCCCCGTCGATCGGCTTGCACACGAACCAGGTCGCGCCGAGCCGCAGCGCCTGCTCGCGGTCCTCCTGCCGCTCCGAGGAGGTCAGCACCACCACCGGCAGCCCATGGGCGGACTCCTCGGAGCGGATGCGGCGCAGCACCTCCAGACCGTCGACCCTCGGCATCTTGAGGTCCAGCAGCACCAGCTGGGGCGGGCCGCCCTGGTCGTAGCGGGCCCTGGCCAGCCGTTCGAGCGCCTGCTCGCCGTCACCGGCGACCTCGACGGTGACGGCGGCGTCGGGCAGGTCGCGAAGGGCCCGCCGGACCAGGAAGATGTGGTCGTCGTCGTCCTCGACCAGCAGCACCTTGAGGGTCCTCACCGGCTCGCCCCGGCGGGGATCTCCCGCGACGGCCAGCGGGCGGGAACGGCGGCCGGCAGGGTGATCCGCACGTCGGACCCGTTGTCGCCGTGGATGGCGATGCTGCCGCCGAGCAGCTCGATGATCTTGCGGCAGATGGCAAGGCCCATCCCGGTCCCGCCGCTGGTCGAGGGCCCATCCAGCCGCTCGAACACCCCGAAGACGCGCTCACGGTGCTCGGCCGGGATGCCCTTGCCGTTGTCGCGGACCGACAGCTCCAGCGACCCGTCCGGGCGGTCGTGCCCGTCGACGACGACCAGCAGGTCGGGGCGGCCACCGTGACGGACGGCGTTCTCGAGCAGGTTGGTGAACAGCTGCCGGAACCCGACCGGGTCGCCGGTGACGACCGGCAGCCGCCCCACCCGGAACTCGATCCCGGGGTGGGCCGCCCCCGCATCCTCGGCGATGACCCTGACCAGCTTGCTCAGGTCGACGTCGACCGGCTCCACGCCGGTCCGGCCGACCCTGGACAGGTCGATCAGGTCGTGGATCAGCTGCTGCATGTACAGGGTGCTGTCCGAGATCCGGTCCAGGTAGCGGTTGCCCTCCTGGCCGAGGACCTCGCCGTAGTCCAGCTTGAGGTACTCCAGATAGCCGAGCAGCGACACCATCGGGCTCTTCAGGTCATGGGAGGCGCTGTAGACCAGGGTCTCCAGCTCGGCGTTGGCCCGCTCCAGCTCCCGGTTGGCCGCGGCGATGGCGGCATCGGCCCGCTTGCGGTCGGTGATGTCGCGCAGCACCCCGGAGAAGGCCAGCCCGTCCGGCCCGGTCCAGGACCCGATCGACAGCTCGATCGGGAACTCGCTGCCGTCCCGGCGCAGCCCGGCCAGCTCGACCACGGTCCCGGCCAGCTTCGACTTGCCGGTTCGCCTGACCCGGGCGATGCCCTCCTCGTGCAGCTGCCGGAACCGCTCGGGGATGATCACCGTCAACGGCTTGCCGACCACCTCCTCGGCCGCCCAGCCGAACATCCGCTCGGCGCCGCTGTTCCAGGAATCGATCCGGCCGTCGTCGGTCATCGTGAAGATGGCGTAGTCGATGGCGCTGTCGATGAGCAGGCGCAGGCGCTCCTCGCCCGCGCTGACGCGCATCTCGGC
>DATHIG010000110.1:0-9391 GCA_035490035.1 Actinomycetes bacterium | reverse complement strand
GCGCCCTGGCCGAGGGCCGCGACGTGCTCGTCGAGATCGACGTCCAGGGCGCCCGACAGGTCAAGGCGGCCGAGCCGCGGGCCTTCATGGTGTTCATCACCCCGCCGAGCCTCCAGGAGCTGGAGCGGCGGCTGCGCACCAGGGGCACCGAGACCGACGCACAGATCAGCCGGCGGCTGGCCAAGGCCTCCGACGAGCTGGCCGCCGAGCCGGAGTTCGACGTCACCGTGGTCAACGATGATCTGGAGACGGCCGCCCGCGAGGTGGTCCAGATCGTGGACCGGCTCCGGCGGCGTACCATCAACGGCGGTCACACGCGCGTCAAGGAGCGGAAGCACTGATGATCGAACCCAAGATCGACGACCTGCTCGCCCGGGTCGACTCCAAGTACACCCTGGTCATCCTGGCCGCCAGGCGGGCCAGGCAGATCAACGGCTACTACTCCCAGCTCGGCGAGGGCATCGGCGAGTTCGTGCCGCCGATGGTCGACGCCGGCCCCAACCGCAAGGCCCTCTCGGTCGCCCTCCAGGAGCTGGTCGAGGACAAGCTGAACTGGGAGCGCCCGGCCGAGGTCGCCGAGTCCATCAAGTAGCCATGGCCGAACCCGGGCGGGCCGGGGGCCAGGGGGGCGCAGGCCCAGCCCCCCGGCCGAACCGGGCGGCGCTGCATGGGGCCCGGGTGCTGCTCGGGGTCAGCGGCGGCATCGCCGCCTACAAGGCGGCCGAGCTGGCCCGCGAGCTGCTGCGCTCCGGAGCCGAGGTGCAGCCGCTGCTGACCGCCGCCGGGGAGCGGATGGTGAGCAGGGCCACCTTCGCGGCCCTCACCGGCCGGCCGGTGCCGGCCTCGCTCTGGGACGACCCGGCCGCCGTTGAGCACGTCGCCCTGGCCCGCTGGGGCCAGGTCCTGGTGGTGGCTCCCGCCACCGCCCACACCCTGGCCCGGCTGGCCGCCGGCCTGGCCGACGACCTGCTGACCAACGTCGCCCTCGCCTTCCCCGGGCCGGTGGTGGTCGCCCCGGCCATGCACACCGAGATGTGGCAGCACCCGGCCACCCAGGCCAACCTCAAGCTGCTGGCGGGGCGCGGCGTCATGGTCGTGCCCCCGGCCACCGGCCCGCTGACCTCCGGCGACGTCGGCCCTGGACGCCTGGCCGAGCTGGACGACCTGGTCGCCGGGGTGGCCGCCGCCCTCGCCCCCGGCCGCGGGCTGGCCGGGACGCGGCTGCTGGTCAGCCTCGGCGGCACCCGGGAGCCGCTGGACCCGGTCCGCTACCTCGGCAACCGATCGTCGGGACGGATGGGGGTCGCGATCGTGACCGAGGCCCTGCGCCGGGGGGCCGAGGTCACCGCCGTCGCCGCCGCGACCACCGTCGACCCGCCGGCCGGGGCCCGCCTGGTCCGGGTCGAGACCGCCCAGCAGCTGTACGACGCGGTCCTGGCCGAGGCCGGCGCCCAGGACGTGATCGTGATGGCCGCCGCCGTGGCCGACTTCCGGCCCAAGCGGGTCGCCGAGGGCAAGCTCAAGAAGGAGCAGGGCGTCCCGGAGGTGGTGCTCGAGCCAACCCCCGACACCCTGGCCGAGCTGGGCCGCCGCCGCCGTCCCGGCCAGGTGCTGGTCGGCTTCGCCGCCGAGACCGGCGACCACCTGGCCGGCGCCCGCCGCAAGCTGGAGGCCAAGCACCTGGACCTGGTCGTGCTCAACCACGTCGAGGGCGCCCGCTCCGCCTTCGGAGCCGACGACGCCGACGCCTCCCTGGTCGACGCCGCCACCGTCGAGCAGCTCCCCGGCGTCTCCAAGGCCGCCATCGCCGCCCGCCTGCTGGACCGGGTCGAGTCCCTGCGGGCCGCCAGGAGCTAGCCGCCAGCCGGGCCGCGGCCCTGGCCCGCGTCCCGGTTCTGGCAGGTCATGCGCAGGCTGGTTGCCTCGCATCGGCTGCCCGGCTACCCTTCGGCGATGGCCAGCGCGGCGAACTGCGCGGCGCGAACATCCCTGGAGGCATACCCGTGGCGAACCGGTACCTGTTCACGTCCGAGTCGGTGACCGAGGGTCACCCGGACAAGATCGCCGACCAGATCTCGGACGCCATTCTGGACGAGATCCTGCGCGACGATCCGACCGGCCGCGTGGCCTGCGAGACCCTGATCACCACCGGCCTGGTCATGGTGGCCGGGGAGATCTCCACCTCGATCTACGTCGACATCCCCAGCGTCGTCCGCCGGACCGTCCTGGGGATCGGCTACGACCGCGCCAAGTACGGCTTCGACGGGGCCACCTGCGGGGTGGCGGTGGCCATCGACGAGCAGTCGGCCGACATCGCCCAGGGGGTCGACCACGCCTTCGAGGAGCGGGCCGGCGACACCGACCCGCTCGACATGCAGGGCGCGGGCGACCAGGGGATGATGGTGGGGTACGCCTGCGACGAGACCCCCGAGCTGATGCCGGTGCCGATCGCCCTGGCCCACCGGCTGGCGCGCCGGCTGGCCGAGGTCCGCCGCTCCGGTCTCATCCCCTACCTCCGCCCCGACGGCAAGACCCAGGTCACCGTCGAGTACGAGGGGCGCCGGCCGGTGCGGCTGGACACCATCGTGGTGTCGACCCAGCACGGCCCCGACGTCGACCTCGAGACGCTGCTCGCCCCCGACATCCGCGAGCACGTGATCGACCCGGTGCTCCCCGACAGCCTGGCCGCCGAGGGCATCCGGGTGTTCGTCAACCCGACCGGCCGCTTCGAGCTGGGCGGGCCCAACGCCGACACCGGCCTCACCGGACGCAAGATCATCGTCGACACCTACGGCGGCATGGCCCGTCACGGCGGCGGCGCCTTCTCCGGCAAGGACCCGACCAAGGTCGACCGCTCGGCCGCCTACGCGGTCCGCTGGGTGGCCAAGAACGTGGTCGCGGCCGGCCTGGCCGAGCGTTGCGAGGTCCAGGTCGCCTACGCCATCGGCGTCGCCCACCCGGTCAGCGTGTTCGTGGAGACGTTCGGCACCGAGCAGGTCGACCCGGAGAAGCTGGGCAAGCTCCTGCCCGAGTTCTTCGACCTGCGGCCGGCGGCGATCGTCCGCGACCTCGACCTGCGCCGGCCGATCTACCGCAAGACCGCCGCCTACGGCCACTTCGGCCGCTCCGAGCCCGAGTTCACCTGGGAGTCGACCGTGCGGGCCGGAGAGCTGGCCAAGGCGGCCCGCTCGCTGTAGCCCGACCGCACAACCGGGGGAGGAACCCGGGCTGGACCTGGACGTAGGTATCGAGGGCGTCCAGGTGCTGGTCGACGTGCCACTGTTCCACCTGGACCGGCCGTTCAGCTACCGGGTGCCGGAGGCGCTCAAGGGGGACGTCCACCTGGGCAGCCGGGTCAAGGTCCCCTTCGGGGGCCGGCGCCGGGTCGACGGCTGGGTGGTCGGCCGGGCCGCCGAGCTGCCCGCCGACGCCCGCGACCTCCTCCGGGTGGTCTCGCCCATCCCGGTGTTCGGCCCCGGGGAGCTCGAGCTGTTCCGCTGGGTCGCCGAGCGCTACGCCGGCACCGTGGTCGACACCCTGCGCCTGGCCGTCCCACCGCGGGTGGCCGCGGTCGAGGCGCCCGCCGCCGCGGAGCCCCCTGATCCCGCGAGGCGGGCCGGGCACACCCCCCGCCCGACCGGCGACCCGCTGGTCGAGCTGGCCGCGACCGGGCACGCGGGCGCCGTCTACTGGCGGCCGCTGCCTGGAGAGGACCGGGGGGCGAGGGTGGCCGCCCTGGTCGACGCCGCCCTGGCCAGCGGCCGGGGGGCGATCGTGATCACCCCCGAGGTGGCTGCCGGGTCGTCGGTCGGCGACGCCGTCCGCAAGGCCTTCCCGGACGCCGCCGACCTGGCCAGCGACCTGTCGGACCGGCGCCGCTACCGGGCCTGGGCCGAGCTGCGCCGGGGCCGGCGCCTGGTGGTCGTCGGCGGCCGCTCGGCCGTGCTCGCCCCGCTCCCGGCCCTCGGGTGCGTGGTCGTCGACGACGAGGCCAACTTCGCCCACAAGGAGCAGCGCACCCCCCGCTTCCACGCCCGCGAGGTCGCCCTGCGCCGGGCCGCCCGCGGCCAGGCCCTGTGCGTGCTCACCGGGACGGTGCCGTCGGCCGAGGCGCTGGCCGCCATCCAGGCCGGGCAGTGCCGGCTGCTGCCACCCGACCGGGCCGCCGAGCGGGCGGCCCGCCCCCTGGTCGAGGTGGTCGACCCCGACGACGAGGGCCCGACCGCGGCCCGGCTGCACCCGCGCGGGCTGGCCGCCATCCGGGACGCCCTCGGGCGGGCCGAGCCAGCCTACGTGCTGGTGCCGCGGCGGGGCGGCGCCGACCCGGCGGCCCCCGGAGCCCGCACGGCCGGGCAGGTCGCGGCCGAGCTGGCCCGCGTCCTGCCGGGAGTGCCGGTGTGGCGGCTGGACCGCGAGGTGGTCGACCCGGGCATGGTGCCGCCGTGGGCCGGGCAGCGGCCAGGGGTGATCGTCGGCACCGTGGCCGGGGTCAAGGACCACCCGCCACTCACCGGCTGCCGCACCGTGGTGGTGGTCGGCGCCGACACCGCCCTCGCCCAGGCCGAGGTGCGGGCGGCCGAGGAGGCCTACCGGACCTGGAGCCGGGCCGCCGCCTGGTGCGGGCCGCGCGGCGGCGCCGGCCGCCTGGTGCTGCAGACCCGCCACGGCGGCCACCACGCCGTCCAGGCCCTGGTCCGCTGGGACCCGGAGTTCTTCTGGCGCCACGAGCTGCCCCGCCGGGTCGAGCTGGGGTTCCCGCCGGCCAGGCGGCTGCTGCTGATGGAGGGGCCGGTGCCAGGCGAGGCCGCCGCGGCCATGGCCAGCCTGGCCGCGGCCCTTGGCCCCAAGGCCGAGCTGCTCGGCCCGGCGGCCATGGGCAAGGGCTGGCGTATCATCGCCAAGGTCGAGGACGCCGAGTCGGCGGCCAGGACCCTGCGTCCCATGCTGGCCGAGGCGTCGCGGGCCGGCGGACCACGGATGTCGGTGGACGTCGAGCCGCTCGAGGTCCTCGCCGCCCCCCGCCGCTGAGTCGAGAAGGAGAACCCGCCAAGTGGCACTGCTCGAGATCCGCCTGTTCGGCGACCCGGTGCTGACCGAGCGGTCGGCGCCCGTGACCCGGTTCGACGCCGAGCTGGCCCGCTTCGGGGACGACCTGCTGGAGACCCTGCGGGCCGCCCACGGGGCCGGCCTGGCCGCGCCGCAGGTCGGGGTGCTCAAGCGCATGTTCGCCTACGACATCCCGCCCGACGAGGAGACCGGCGAGCATCCGTTCGGGGTGCTGGTCAACCCGGTGATCACCCGCTGGGAGGGCGAGCAGGACGGCGAGGAGGGCTGCCTGTCCTTCCCCGGCCTCTACTACGCCTGCACCCGCGCCATGTCGGTCAGCGTCACCGCCAAGGACGTGCACGGCCAGGGGCTGGAGCTGGACGGCGAGGGGCTGCTGGCCAGGTGCATCCAGCACGAGATCGACCACCTGGACGGGGTGCTGTTCATCGACCGGCTCTCCCGGGGCGACCGCAAGCGGGCCCTCAAGCAGTGGCGCGAGCGCGACCTCGAGCTGGAGCTGGAGCTCAACGGCATCGCACCCCACCTGCACCGGTCGGAGATCACCGAACCCGGCAAGACCCTGTAGGGCGCGCGGTGCGAGTCGTCTACCTCGGCACGCCGGCGGCCGCCGTGCCGCCGCTGGAGGCGCTGCTGGCCTCCCCCCACCAGGTCGTGGCCGTGGTCACCCGGCCGGACCGGCCGCGGGACCGCAGGGGCGGGACGCCGCTGCCGTCCCCGGTCAAGCAGGCCGCCCAGGCGGCCGGCCTGCCGGTGCTGGAGCCGCCGCGTGGCCGCGACCCTGCGCTGCCCGGCCAGCTGGCCGCGTTCGGGGCCGACATCGGCGTCTCCTGCGCCTTCGGCCACCTGCTGCCCGACGAGGTGCTGGCCGCCTTCCCGCGCGGGATCATCAACCTCCACTTCTCGCTGCTGCCGGCCTACCGGGGGGCCGCGCCGGTGCAGCGGGCCCTGCTCGACGGGGCCGCGGTCACCGGGGTCACGACCTTCGTGATCGACGCCGGCATGGACACCGGGCCGATGCTGCTGGCCGCCGAGGTCAGCGTCCACCCCGACGAGGACGCCGGCGCCCTCACCGCCCGGCTGGCCGAGGTCGGGGCCCGGCTCACCGTGGAGACCCTCGACGCGCTGGAGGCCGGCCAGGTCGAGCCACGCCCCCAGCCGCAGGCCGGGGTCAGCCACGCCCCCAAGGTCAGGCCCGAGGAGGCGCGGCTGGACTTCGCCCGGCCCGCCGGCTGGCTGGCCAACGCCGTCCGCGCCTTCACCCCGGCCCCTGGCGCCTGGACCACCCTGCGCGGCCGTCGGCTCAAGGTCACCAGGGCGGCGGCGGTCGACGACCGGGGGACCGGCGGCGGGCTGGACCCGGGACGGCTCGGCCTCGGCCCCGACGGCCGGCTGCTGGTCGGGGCCGCCGACCGGCCGCTGGAGCTGATCGAGCTACGGCCCGAGGGCCGGCGGGCCATGTCGGGGGCGGAGTTCGCCCGCGGCGCCCGCCTCGGCCCCGAGGAGTGGCTGGGCCGGTGAGCTCCCGGAGGGGTCAGGCGGGCCCGCCGGCGGGTGCCCCGGCAGCTCGAGGCGGCGCCCGGGACGTGGCCCTGGCCGCGATGGAGCGGGTCGAGGACGGCGCCTACGCCAACCTGGCCCTGCCGCCGCTGCTTGGCCGCTCCGGGCTGGGCCCGCCCGACCGGGCGGCCGTCACCGACCTGGTCTACGGGTCGCTGCGGCTGCGCGGGGCGCTCGACCATGCCCTGCGGCCCCTGTCCCGCCAGCCCCTCGAGCGGCTGGAGCCGCTGGTGCTGCGAGGGCTCCGCCTTGGCGCCTACGAGCTGCTGTTCGGGGGCACGGCCGCCCACGCCGCCGTCGCCGAGACCGTCGGGGCGGTGGCCCGGGCCGGGCGCAGCGGCCAGGCCGGCTACGTCAACGCGGTGCTGCGCCGGCTGGCCGCCGCGCCACCCACCTGGCCCGACCCGGCCACCGACCCGGCCGGCTGGGCCACCACCCGCGGCTCCCACCCGGCCTGGGTGGTCACCGAAGCCCTGGCCCGGCTCGGGCCCGAGGAGACCGTCGCCCTGGTCGAGGCCGACAACGCCCGCCCCGAGGTCACCCTGCGGGCCACCCCCGGCCGGACCGGCCGCGACGAGCTGCTGGCCGAGCTGGCCGCGGCCGGCGTCGCGGCCAGGCCCAGCTCCCTCAGCCCCGACTGCCTGCTGCTGGAGCGGGGCGACCCAGCCGGCCTGGCCGCCGTGCGGGAGGGCAGGGCGGTGGTCCAGGACGCCGCCTCGGCGCTGGTCGCCCCCAGCCTCGGCGCCGCCCCGGGCGACCTGGTCGCCGACCTGGCCGCCGGTCCCGGCGGCAAGGCCGGCCACCTGGCCGCCCTCGGCGCCCGGGTGCTGGCGGTCGAGCGCCAGCCGGGCCGGGCCCGCCTGGTCGCCGGCACCGCCCGCCGGCTCGGAGTGGCCGACCGGCTGCACACCGTTGTCGGCGACGGCCGGCGACCGCCGCTGCGCCACGGCGGCGCCGACGCCGTCCTGGTCGACGCACCCTGCTCCAATCTGGGCAGCCTGCGCCGCCGGCCGGAGGCGCGCTGGCGGCACGGGCCCGGCGAGCTCGCCGGGCTGGTCGCCCTCCAGCTCGCCCTGCTGGAGGCGGCGGCCGACGCCGTCCGGCCCGGCGGGCCGGTCCTGTACTCGGTCTGCACCTGGACCCGGGCCGAGACCGACGGGGTGGTCGCCGAGCTGCTCGACCGCCGTCCAGCGCTGCGCCTTGACTCCACTCGCCAGCTCTGGCCGCACCGGGACGGCGCCGACGGCATGTTTCTTGCACGGTTGGTCAAGGTAAGGTGAGTGCCCGCAAAACCAGCTCACCTTCGCCCGCAGCCCGCCGATACCATCAGCAACGACCATGGTCCACGTCCGAGGAGCCCAGTGATCCGACGCCTGGCGCCGTCGGTGCTCAACGCCGACCTCGCCCAGCTCGCCGACCAGGTCCGGCTGGTCGAGGCGGCCGCCGACTGGATCCACCTCGACATCATGGACGGACATTTCGTCCCCAACCTCACCTTCGGCCCGCCGGTGGTGGCTGCCCTGCGGCCCTACACCGCCCGCTACCTCGACTGCCACCTGATGGTCGCCGACCCCGAGGCGCTGCTGCCGGCCCTCGGCGAGGCCGGGGCCGGCGGCGTCACCATGCACGTGGAGGCGCTCGCCGATCCCGTCCGGGCCCTGTCCGCGGCCGCCGATCACGGCCTTGACGTCGGCCTGGCCCTCAAGCCGGCAACCCCGCTGGAGACGGTCCTGCCCTACCTGGACACCCTCGACCTGGTCCTCCCCATGACGGTGGAGCCGGGCTTCGGCGGCCAGGCGTTCGACGACCGGGTGCTGCCCAAGATCGCCGGCGCCCGCCGGGCGATCGGGGCGACCGGCCGGACGGTCGCGATCCAGGTCGACGGCGGGATCAACGCCGGCACGCTGCCCCGATGCCTGGAGGCGGGCGCCGACGTGTTCGTGGTCGGCACCGCCATCTTCGGTGCCGACGACCCGGCCGCCGCGGCCAAGGCGTTTCGGGAGCTGCTGGAACGGGGGGACGGGTAGTGGACGAGATGGTCCTGATCGCCGACGACGACCGCGACATCGTGCGGTTCGTGGAGGTCAACCTCCGTCTGGAGGGCTTCGAGGTGCTCACCGCCCACGACGGCCAGGACGCCCTCGACAAGGCCCTCGAGCTGCAGCCCAACCTGATCCTGCTCGACGTGATGATGCCCCGGATGGACGGCTACGAGGTCTGCACCAGGCTGCGGGCCGACGGCCGCAGCGCCCACATCCCGGTGATCATGCTGACCGCCAAGTCGCTGTCGGCCGACAAGGTGCTGGGGCTGACCGCCGGCGCCGACGACTACATCATCAAGCCGTTCGACCCGATGGAGCTGGTCGCGCGGGTGAAGACCACCCTGCGCCGGGCCAGCGAGATGCGCTCGCTGTCGCCGCTGACCGGGCTGCCTGGCAACAACCGGATCGAGCAGGAGATCGCCCACCGGATGGAGCGCGGCAAGGCGGTCGCGGTCGCCTACGCCGACCTGGACAACTTCAAGTCCTACAACGACCGCTACGGCTTCCTCCGCGGCGACGAGGTGATCTCGCTGTTCGCCCAGGTGCTGCGGCGGGCCGCCCAGGACGCGGCCGGCCCCGACGGGTTCGTCGGCCACATCGGCGGCGACGACTTCGTCGCCCTGGTGCCGCCGGAGGCCTCCGAGGCGTTCGCCAGCCGGGTCATCACCAGCTTCGACGACCGCGTCCCGAGCCTGTACGACCCCGAGGACGCCAGCGCCGGGTCG
>DATHIG010000109.1:0-2070 GCA_035490035.1 Actinomycetes bacterium | reverse complement strand
CACCCAGTAGACATTGTCGTCGTCGGCTGGGTGAGTCCCTACCAGCCGAGTTACGACGGCCGCCGGGAACCACGAACACACGATTGACAGGATGTCGTCGAGGGGGCCCCCGGTGCGGTCGAGTGAGGTCCATGCCCTGATGGCTGCCATGCGAAGAGTGATGCGGCGGGACTTCAATCGCTGCGGCCCAACCCCAGCTGCCGCGATCCCCTTGCCGTCAGTGTTTAGCGCACCCAAGCGCGGGCACGGGACGTCTGATCGGATTCACGCTCCGCAGCCCAAAGACTGCTGAAAGTGACGGCGTGTTAATCATGAGGCATTGGCGTGGCGATCGGCCCGCGAACGCCGTCAGGTCGACCACGTCCGCTCCGCCGATCTTGAGGCAGTCACGAGGCCGTCGGCCCAGTAGTGCCGGAGGTCGAACATGGATGCGCTGGCCACCCCAACAGCCGCGCCACCGGTGCTGTCCGGTGCCCCGGCCCCGGCCCGCGGCCGCTCGCAACCCCTGGATCGGCACCGCCCGCCGGGATGGCCGCCCCCACTGCCGACCCGTGTGGGGAGCGTGGCTACGCGACGGGTTCTGGTTCAGCACCGGCCCGTTGGCGCGGCGCAATCTCGCCGCCAACCCCAGATCACCGTGCACCTGAGGGACGGACACCGCCTCATCCGGCCTCCACCAGCGACTGCGTTCACGCCGCCGGCCCCCACCACCCGCCTGGAACCCCATCGTTAACACCATTTCGCGTCACGAAAATCTCACGCCTCCCCCCGCTGCCAGTGGCGACACGGGCCAGGTCCCGGGCGTCGCCGACACGGGGGCCAAAGCATAGATCGCGTTACCCGGCCGCGGCGTTCATCTCACGAGCCGTGCCCACCGCCTCGGCCAGACGGGTGCGCCGCCGGTGCCCGAGGCAGCAAAGCCGCACCCGATCAGTCACCACGTGCTTACTGCCGGTGCACTCCCCGGGTGAGCTGGCCGTTGACAGTGAGCAGCACCCGCCAGCGCCAGAAGTGAGCCCGGCGCCGGACTTGAACCAGGAACCGCCCGATTACAAGGCGGGTGCTATCCGCCTCATCTGGCCCCTACCAGCGACTATGGTCACGCCGCCGTCCCCTACGGACGCGTCACGCCACATGAGTTCGCTCCATTTCGCGTCACGAATGATGTCACGCCTCCCCTCCCCTCAGCGTGGCAGGACCGGAGGGTGCACGCCTCACCGTGGCTCATGGGGTGAAGACGGTGAGGTGCTCGATGGCCTTCTCAGCGGCGTCGACCAGCCCTTGGGCCGCGGGCAGATCGGCGAGCACGGCATCGGCGTCGATCCAGGTATCTCGGTCGGGGTACTCGCTGGCATGGCGGGTGGTCCGGATCCGGTCGACGGGTCGCAGCAGGCTCCCCAATGACGAGCTGAACTGGGCGTTCACGGCATGCTGTACGGCCAGATGCCCTCCCCCGGTCGTTGACCGCAAGCCTTGCGCCTGCAACATCGCCGCCATGGCCTTGCGGACAGCGTCATGTACGGCGGCGTAGGCGAGTTCGGGGTCCCCTTCACTGACCAGCACGGCGCTGTTCAGGTGGCGCCTGGCCGAGGCGATCAGGCGCGTGGCCAGGTCCAGGTCCGCGTTCACCCGGGCGAGTTCGCCACGCTCGAGCATGCCGAGGATCTCCTCTCGCCCCCGCGCCCAACTCACGACACCACCTCAGCTTCCGCGGCGATGACCGGAACACGGGGACGCGTGCGAAGTTCGACGATGAACCCGTCCTCGGAGGTGTTCCACCGCTGCTCGGAAACGACGACCGGGTTCACCGGGCGGTTCAGCCGCCCCGACGCGTCCTGGGTCACCTCATACAGATCATCGCGATCAGGGCTCCCCACCACGAGCAGGTCGATGTCGGCAGGAGCCGGCCCGGGCTCGCCCCGGTACCGGGCCGCCCAGGACCCGAAGATGTCAGCGAACACGATGCCCTCGATACCAGCCAGCCCCTCGGCCAGTACCCTCGCCGGGCCCAACACAACGGTGATCATGTCGTACAGAGGCCGGTAAAACGGCGCGGCCACGTTCGCCCTC
>DATHIG010000108.1:0-2133 GCA_035490035.1 Actinomycetes bacterium | reverse complement strand
CCTGGTTGGTCGCGCCGTTGGTCGCAGGGCTCGTGTTGATAGCGCTCGCGGTGTTCCTTCACCGCGCCCGTCAGCTGCGGCCTGCGTACGGCGGCGAACCATCCACCCAGGTGGCCAGCACGGCGACCAGCGCTCCGCCGTCGGACGAGGCTGCTTCCGCGAGTCCGCCCCCGCAGACAGCAACTCCTAGGAATGCCCCGCTTCCCGAGCAGGCCGCCTCGAGCCCTCCAACCGCCGACAATGCTGCACCGAGTGCGCCAGTACCGACACAGGCCGCACCGAGTACCCCACCGCCCAACCAACCGGCCGTCCCCACCGCCTCGCTGCCCGACGACCCTACGCAGAATTACCCACCGCGGCGACCACCTACCTCGCCGGTGGGACCTCGGCCAGCGCGTAGATCCTTGTCAGCTGCCATTGAGGGTCGGCGACTGGCTCGGCTCATCCTGGACTCGCAGCCGGAATCGCGGCCAGAACCGGCCGAGCAGCATGGACGAGCCGACAACAATCAAACCCAGGACCCGCCCGCCGACCAGCAGGCGCGCTACCCGGCCGAAGCCCACAGCACAGCGTCCGGCAGCGAAGCCGATACCAAAACGGAAAGCGGCCGGCCAGGAAACCCCACCGAAGGCGGCTCGACACCCGCAGCCAGCATCGTGTTCACCGGCTCAGGCGACGGTATCGTGCAGCTGACGAAGAACCTGCCTGGCCCGGCCGCCGTCCGAATCAGCGGTAATCGGAGGTCGAATCGCTTCAATGTGCAGACGCTGGGCACGCAGGACGTTGTGGTCGTCACCACAGGTCCGTACGAGGGCGTCTGGCCGCTTGACTGGGACGGTGGCAACTCGACCGGCTTCGAGGTCACGACCACCGGTCCCTGGCGGATAGAGGTGATGCCGCTGTCCGCGATGCCCACCTTCGACAGTCGTTCAAGGGCGAGGGAGATCAAGTCATCCACTTGACCGGCGACGGGTCAGTCGCCGATATCACCCCCAACGACAACGGACGGATCTACAACCTGCGCACGTTGACCCCGAACGGGCGTTACCGCTCCGTCGTCAACCCACAGGGCCTGATCGACTCGGGACCTCAATTCTTCCACGTACAGGCCGCGGGCTCGTGGACCATTTCGATCACGTAGCGCTCTCGCGCCAGTTCCCCGGATCGGCCCTGCGTGGCCCGTGGCGGCCGCCATTATGAACGAAGCGGGGGCGATTCGTGTGTTCGTGCTCAAAGACGACGAGGTGGTGCGTCGCGGCCTGTGTGACTTGCTCGAGTCAGTCCCATGGGTCTTCAGATCGCCACCAGTGGGAGGGAGGTCTGGAGACGTTGACCGATTGAGCCGCTGTCGAGGTCCATCGCGGCGTTCGTGTCTACGGGATTGTGCCGTCGGTGGTGTCGCCTTCGGCAGCGGTGAAGTCGGTCGCCGTGTCGTTGCCGGGACCGCCGGAGAAACGGTCGGCGCCCGGCCCACCGGTCAGGCGGTCGTCGTGACCGGCGCCGATGAGGGTGTCGTCCCCGGCCCCGCCGGAGAGGGTGTCCTTGCCGGCGCCGCCGTCGAGCCGGTCGATGCCGTCGTCGCCGTTGAGCACGTCGTCTTCACCCGCCCCGATGAGGGTGTCGTCCCCGACGCCGCCGGAGAGGAAGTCCTTGCCGGCGCCCCCGCAAAGCAGGTCGTTGCCGTCCGCGCCGTTAAGCGTGTCGTTGCCGCCTTGTCCCATGATCAGATCGACACCACCGTCGCCGGTCAGGGTGTCACCGCCCTTGCCGCCGGCCCGCACCGTGAGCTGGAATGTGCTGGTCGCCTGCCCATCGCTGACGATGATGGTCACGATCGCGGTGCCGGTGCGGCCGGACACGGTGCGCACGGTCACCGTGCGGGTGGCCCCGCCGCCGGCGAACACGATGTTGCCATCGGGCAACAGCAGCGAGTTGGAGGAGCTGCCGCTGAGCGCAAGGGACATCGCCGCGCTGTCCACATCGCCCACGGTCAGGTTGATCGTGCCCGAGCGGTCGTCGGTGCCGCAGGTCCCGCCGGCGGCCACCGTCACCGTGGGAACATCGTTGACCGCGGTGACGCTGATCGCCACGGTGGCCACGTTCGAGGTCAGCGTGCCGTCGCTGGCCCGGTAG
>DATHIG010000107.1:0-6439 GCA_035490035.1 Actinomycetes bacterium | reverse complement strand
AGGGGCGCTGGCCACCTTGCCGACCGAGACGACCCGGCCGGTGGTGGTCCCGCCGCCGGGAAGCTCGAGGTCGACCCGGTCGCCGGCCTGCACGTAGGGCTGCCTGCTGGCGTCAAGGTCGATGGCGACCTGCCTGGCGGTGGCGGTGACCTCAAGCAGCGGCGAGCCGGGACGGGCCGTGTCGCCGACGCCCGCCTTCAGCGTGGCCACCCGGACCGGGCCGGGCTGCCAGACGGCGTCGCCCGGCCGGACGACCCCGGTCTGGTCCAGGCCGATCACCTCCTGCCAGCGCCGCACCGCGGCCCTGGTCGCGGAGGTGAACTGGTGGTCGACGGTGATGGCCCGGTCGGGGTCGTAGCCGAGGGCGACCAGGTTCTGCTCCAGCTGGCGCACGTCCGGGCCGTCGTCGACCCCGAGCGCCAGCTCGCGCCAGGCGGGAAGCCGGCCGTACAGCAGCTGCACCGGCTTGCCGTCGACCCGGTACAGGGTCTCCCCGCGGGAGACCACGGCGCCCTCCTGCGGCAGGGCGGTGATGGTGCCCTCGCGCCGGTTGGACACCGCCCGGGCCTGGCCGTACCCGAGGGTGCCGTCGACCTGCTCCTGTGCCCTGAGGTCGCGCCTGGCCACCGCGACGGTGGCGGTGGCCACCTCGCTGCCCGACCGCTGCTGGCCGGCCTGGTCCCCGGCCCTGGCCCCGGTCCACCAGGCCGCCCCGGCCAGCACCGCCCCGGTCGCCGCGGTCACGGCCAGGCGACGGACCACCCTGGCGCTCACGGCTGGCCTCCGGACTCCCGGCCCGGCTTGCCAAGGCTGGCCAGGTGATGGTTGCAGGCCTTGTCGGCCTTCTGGAACTCGGCCGAGGTCGGGTCGGGGCCGTCGCCCCGGCGCAACTGCAGGCCGTCGCCGGTCGGGTCGGGCATGTCCACGCCCTGTTCGCGCATGCACCTGGCGTAGTCGACCATCGCGTCCCTGGCCGCGGGATCCATCTGGTCGGGACCGTCGCCGCCGCCGAGCAGCCCGCCGCAGGACTTCTGGGCGGCCTCGAGCTTCTTGGGATCGGGTCGGGCGCCTCCACCGCCGCCCTTGTCAGGACCGATTCGCATGGTGACCCGGCCCTGCTCGTCGACCTGCGGGTCGGGCATGTCGATGCCCTGCTTGCGCATGCACCTGGCGAAGTCGAGGGCGGCCTGCTGCGGGTCCTTGTCGGTCGAGGCGGCCGCCGTGCGGTTGTCGTTGTCCTTGGCGCCGTCGCCGCCGAGGCTGGCCACGCCCTTGCCGTCCGAGGGCCCGCCGCAGGCGGCGAGGGCGAACGCCAGGCCGAGACCGAGCGTGGCCGCCGACAGCCGGTTCCGGCGCCTGCGCCGGGTGGGGTCGCGTCGCATTGCCGCATCCGCTCCTTCCTGGGAGCGCCAGCCGCTCCCGACGGTCCCAGTGCTACGCCGCCGGCCGTAACGCCTTCGTCTCGCGTAGGCCTTACGCAGGCGTTACGCCGGCCCGGGCAGGCTGGCCGTGCCGCCGGGCGCGGACCGGACAGGGAGGAGCGACGTGCGGGTGCTGGTGGTCGAGGACGAGGTGGTGCTGGCCGCCGCCGTCGCCCGCGGGCTGCGGCGTGAAGGCATGGCGGTCGATCTCAGCCACGACGGGGCCGACGCCCTTGGCAAGCTGGACGTCAACCGCTACGACGTGGTCGTGCTCGACCGCGACCTGCCGGGCGTCCACGGCGACCAGGTCTGCCGGGCCCTTGCCAGCCAGGCCACCCCGACCCGCATCCTGATGCTGACCGCCTCGGGAACGGTCGACGACCGGGTCGACGGGCTGACCCTGGGAGCCGACGACTACCTGGGCAAGCCGTTCGCGTTCAGCGAGCTGGTGGCCAGGCTGCGCGCGGTGGAGTCGGTCCGGCGCGAGCTGGAGGCGGCGGCCCTCAACCAGCTCCTCACCCAGTCGGGCATCGCCCTGGCCGTCATGGCGCTGGTCTCGGTCGGGCTCGGCTGGCTGGTCGCCGGCCGGGTCCTGCGGCCGCTCACCGAGATCACCGCCACCGCCCGGCGGCTGGAGGGCAGCACCCTGCACGAGCGCATCAACCTGCAGGGGCCGCAGGACGAGCTCAAGGAGCTGGCCGACACCTTCGACCAGATGCTCGGCCGGCTGGACGCCGCCTTCGAGACCCAGCGCCGCTTCGTGGCCAACGCCTCCCACGAGCTGCGCACCCCCCTGGCCATCGCGCGCACCGAGGTCGACGTCGCCCTGGCCGACCCGGACGCCAGCCCGGCCGAGCTGCGGGCCATGGCCCGCCGGGTGCTGGAGGCCGGCGAGCGCAGCGAGCGCCTGATCGAGGGCCTGCTCACCCTGGCCCGCAGCGAGCGCCAGCTCCAGGAACTCCAGCCGCTCGACCTGGCCATGGCCGCCGCCGACGCCCTCTCGGTGGCCGCCCCGGAGGTCGAGCGGCTCGGGCTCCGGGTCAGCTCGGTGCTCGGCGCCGCCCCGGTCGCCGGCGACCGCGCCCTGCTGGAACGCCTCGTCGGCAACCTGGTCGAGAACGCCGTGCGCCACAACCAGCCAGGAGGCTGGCTGGAGGTCGACACCGGCCGCACCGGCGAGCTGGCCGTTGTCCGGGTGGCCAACGGCGGCCCGCGAATCGCCCCCGACCAGGTCGCCGCCCTGTTCGAGCCGTTCCGCCGCCTGAACGGTGACCGCACCGGCTCCTCCCGCGGGGCCGGCCTCGGCCTGTCGATCGTCGGCTCGGTCGCCACCGCCCACGGCGGCCAGACCACCGCCCTCGCCCTGGACGACGGCGGCCTTGAGGTGACCGTCGAGCTCCCCGCGGGAACGGCCGGCCACCCACGCCGGCCGGGCAGCGTGGACGCCCGCGCTCCTGGCGGGGCTCCGTGAAGACCCCGCCCTCCTGGCCAGCAGCAGAACAAGCCCGTCAGTACAGGAACATGGGTTTGCCGTCGACCTGGCGGATCAGTGGCCGGTAGCGCTTCTCGTCGTAGAGGGCTTCGACATCGACCCGCTTGATGCCCTGCATCATGGTGTTGATCGGGACCGAGGTGTAGGTCCCGCGGCGCAGCGCGACCATGCTGCCGTCGGCGTCCTGGTCGATCAGGTTGATGGCCATGTTGGCGTAGTTGACCGCCACCATCAGGTCGAGCGCGTCCGGCGCGCCCGAGCGCATCAGGTAACCGACCTGCTGGTAGACGATGTCCTCGCCGGTGAGCTGCTTCAGCAGCTCCCCGGTGACCAGGCCGATGCCGCCCAGCTTGCGGTGGCCGTAGGCGTCGGCCTCGCCCCGCTCCAGGACGTCGCCTTCCAGCATCCGCGCCCCCTCGCTCACCGTGACCATGGCGTAGTTCGAGGGGTTGGCCGCCTTGTCCTCGAGCAGGTAATGGGCCAGCAGCTCGATGTCGAAGGAGACCTCGCAGATGATCGCCCGGTCGACCCCGGCCAGGTAGGCCGAGAGCAGCGAGGTCTCGCCGCAGTTGCGGCCGAACAGCTCGACCACGGCGATGCGCTCGTGGGAGCCGGTGGAGGTGCGCAGCTGGTGGATGAACTGCACGCTGCGGGTGACCGCGGTCGAGAACCCGATGCAGTAGTCGGTGCCGTAGACGTCGTTGTCCATCGTCTTGGGGATGGCCAGCACCCGCACGCCTTCCCGGGACAGGCGCTCGGCATACGACAGGGTGTCGTCGCCGCCGATGGCGACCAGCCAGTCGAGGCCGAGGCGCTCGATCACGGCCAGGCAGTGGCTGGTGAAGTCGAACGGGCCCTCGGACTCGGTCTGGCCCTGGCCGGCCAGGAACCCGGGCACGTCGGCGGGCATGACCTTGCCCGGGTTGGTCCGGCTGGTATGCAGGAAGGTCCCGCCGGTGCGGTCGATGGTGCGGACCTCGCGCTTGGTCAGCGGCTGGACGCAATGGTCCTGGGGCACCTCGGCGTCCAGGTTGTAGTCGAGCAGCCCGGCCCAGCCGCGGCGGAGCCCGACGACCTCGTAGCCGCGGTCGGCGGCGGCGTACACCAGCGTCTTGATGCAGGGGTTGAGACCGGGGACGTCGCCGCCGCCGGTCAGCACGCCGATCCTGGTCATGCGCATGCCTCCCAAATGGGGTGCCGGGGTCGGGCGTCGTTGCCCGGGAATCGCGACCGCTGCGGGGTCGCGACGAGATAGATTACCGTCCATGGTCAGCGGCTCGCCTGTTCTCGACCATGTCGCCCTGCTGGTCAGCGACATGGAGGCCAGCCGCCGCTTCTACCTGGCCGCCCTGGCCCCGCTCGGGTTCCGGCTGCTGTACGAGAACGACACCTGCGCGGCCTTCGGCACCGAGGGCCATGACGACTTCGCCATCTGCCTGGAGCAGCCGCCCACGACCCGGGCCCACATCGCCTTCACCAGCCCCGACCGGGCCGCGGTCGACGCCTTCCACGCCGCCGCCCTCGCCGCCGGCGGCCGCGACAACGGGCCCCCGGCCCTGCGCCCCGAGTACCACCCCGGCTACTACGGCGGGTTCGTCTGGGACCCCGATGGCAACAACATCGAAGCCGTGCACCACACCCGCTAGAACACCGGCCAAGTATCCGGGTTCGAAGGATTTGCGTGGCCGGCGTTGGCGGCGCGCAAGTCCAGGGCTGCACGGATGCTTGGGCGCTGCATGCGGCGCGGATACATGCCCGCTGTTCTAGAGCTGGCCGGGCTGCTTCGACCTCGGCCGAGGCAGGCCCTGGTCGGTGAGCACGGCCCGGGTGGTGGGCACGTCCCTGGCCGCCGCCTCCCACTCGTCGGCCGGCGGGGCGGGGTAGACGCCGGTGTGCTCGGCCGCGGCCATGGTCGCCTGGTCCTCGCGGAGGAAGCCGAGCTGGGCCAGCTGGGGCCGCATCGCCCAGTCGAGCAGCCAGTCGAGGGAGACTCGGATGCGGTTGCCGGTGGCCGGCAGGGCGAGCAGGTGGTACCCGCGGGTCGCGACCAGGCCGGGGAGACCGGTCAGGGGCACCCCGAACGGCGAGGCGACCGCGTCGAAGCCACCGAGGTCGACCGCGAAGCCCAGGTCGCGGTGGCGGTAGTCGACCGCCTTGCCGAAGCCCAGCGATGCCGCCACGTTGCGCGCCGCCAGCCTGCCCTGGCGCTGGGCGTGCTGGGCGGTCTGGCCGGTGAGCCGGCCCGGACGGGTCAGGTCGGGCACGGCCGCGGCGTCGCCGAAGGCGAACACGTCGGGGGCCTCTGGCACTTGAAGATTCGCGCCGACCAGCAGCCGTCCACGCTCGGTCGGCAGCCCGAGCGTGGAGATCAGCGGGCTGGGGGTGACCCCGGCGCACCAGACCAGGGTGTGGGTCGGGATCGTCTCGCCATCCGACAGCCGCACCGAGTCTCCGGTCGCCTCCTCGACGGTGGTCCCCAGCCGGACCTCGACGCCGCGGCGGCGCAGCACCTCCATGGCGCCGTCGCCGAGCCGGCGTCCCAGCTCCGGCAGCACCCGAGGGGCCAGGTCGACCAGCACCCAGCGCATCTCCTCCGGTCGCAGCCTCGGGTAGTCGGCGGCAGCCCTCGAGGTGACCAGCTGCATCTGGGCCGCGGTCTCGGTCCCGGAGTAGCCGGCCCCCACGACCACGAAGGTGCAACAGGCTCGGCGCCTGGCCGGGTCGTCGGCGACGTCGGCGTTGTCGAGCTCCCGCAGCAGGTGGTCGCGAAGGTAGGTCGCCTCGGCAAGGGTCTTGAGGCCGAGGGCGTGGTCGGCCACCCCTGGGACGTCGAAGGTGCGGCTGACCCCGCCCGGGGCGAGGACGAGCCGGTCCCAGGCGAGCTCGCGGGTCGACCCGTCGGGCCGCAGCAGGGTCGCGCTGCGGCCGGGCAGGTCGACCCCGACCACGTGCCCGATCGCGACCTTGGCCCGGCGCAGGGCGGCGTGCAGCCCGACCGCGATGTGGCGCGGCTCGACGACGCCGGCGGCGACGTTGGGCAGCAGCGGACTGTACAGCAGGTAGTCGGTGGAGCTGGCCACCACCAGGTCGGCCGCGTCGGCCGGGAGGTGCTTCTCCAGCCGCCGCATGCAGTGGAAGCCGGCGAAGCCGCTGCCGACGACCAGCACCGTGGGCCAATGGGCGGAGGTTGTGACCTTGGCGGGTGTCATGGGTAGATGAGTAGCACGACGCCGGAGGAGGAATCCATGCGCGACTACCGCACCCATCGTCCCGGCAGCTACCAGGAGATGACCTCAGGCTTCCGCTGGGAGGTCCCGGCCAGCTACAACCTGGCCGCCGACGTGCTCGACAAGCACGAGCCGGAGCGGCCGGCCATGCGCTTCGTCTCCGACGAGGGCCGCCACGAGCGCTGGAGCTTCGGCGATCTGCGCCGGCTCACCGACCGCACGGCCAACGCGTTGCGGGGGCTCGGGGTCGGGAGGGGTGACCGGGTGGCGGTGATGGCCCCGGCCTCGCCCGAGATCGC
>DATHIG010000106.1:0-3853 GCA_035490035.1 Actinomycetes bacterium | reverse complement strand
GCCCCAGGTGAAGCCCCAGCGCTCCATGACCTCGACCAGGCGGGGATCCTGGGCCGAGGCGAGCCCGGTCGGGTTGCCGGCGATGTTGAGGTCCACCGCGGCTCCCCCGGCGTGGCGGGACACACCGCTGCCGCTGTGGGTCAGCCGCGGGTTCCAGCAGCCGGCATAGGCCTGATACCGCGGATATCGCGGGACAGTCCTTCGGCGTAGGCTCCCTCACGCAACCGCAGGAAGTTACAGCGCTGTAGTTCACCTACGATCGGGGACAGAGGAGTTGAGCCGTCCGAAGCCACCCGGCGGCCAGTTCAGCCGGTGTTGCGCAGGGCGTCCAGCACCTGGCCACGGATCGCCTGGGGGCCGGCCCCGAGCCGGACGAGGACCAGCATGGCCAGCCCCTCGCCCTCGCGGACCAGGCCGAGCAGGATGTGCTCGGTGCCGATGTAGCGGTGCTTGAGGGCCAGCGCCTCGCGCAGGCTCAGCTCCAGCACCTTCTTGGCCCTCGGCGAGAACGGGATGTGCCCGCTGACTGGGAACGGGCTCCTGGCGCGACGGCAGCGTGGGTCGGGGTTCCAGTACAGGGCGCCAGGACCGAACGACGCCTCGGCCCGGCGCCGCACCTCGTCCAGGTCGATGCCGATCGCGCCCAGCGCCGCGGCGTCCCCGGCGCCCAGCGGGCCACGGCCGACCTCGGCGAGCACCTCGCGCTCGACCGCGGCCGGCGTGACCCCGAGGCCGGTCAGCACCTGGGCGGCGATGCCGTCGCCCTGCAGCAGCCCGAGCAGGATGTGCTCGGTGCCGATGGAGCCGTGCCCGAGCCGGCGGGCCGACGCCTGGGCGTCGACGGTCACCTTCCTGGCCCGGTCGGTGAAGCGCTCGAACATTCAGTCCCTCCGCAGAAGGCCCCGGCGGGCCGCATGCTTCTTGTGGACCGCCTGCCGGCTCACCCCGAGCTCGGCGGCGATCTCCTGCCATGACCAGCCGGCGGCGCGGGCACTGGCCACCTGCAGGCTCTCCAGCTGCTCCAGCAGCCGCCGCAGGGCGGCCACCGCCCGCAGCCCGACCCGCGGGTCCTTGCTGTCCACCGCGTTCGCCAGCTCAGTCGCCTCGTCCATGGCTGTCATCTTAGGTTGACAGCGATGGCTTGTCAACCCCTGTTGACAGCGTCTGCCGGCGACTGGTCGACGCCCACCACCTGCGACGCAAGCCGGAGGCGGGCGGCCAGCCCGCCGGCGCCGCACCGTCGGCGGCGCCGGTAACGTGCTGGGGGTCGGCTAGCGGGGCTCGTCCGGGTCCGGCGGGGTCTGGCCGAGGAACTTCTCCAGCTCGGCGGCGATCTCGTCGCCGGAGGGGATGCGCTCGTCGGCGCCCTCCTCGACCAGGCCCCGGATCTGGTCGACGAACTCGGCGATCTGCGGCCGCTCGCGGATCGCCTGCTCGACCTGCTCCAGGTGGTCCTTGGTGGCCGCCTCCAGCTCGGTGGCCTCGATCGCGAGCCCGGTCAGCCGGGCCAGCGTCTGCACCAGGGCGAGCGCCGCCGGCGGATGGGTGCCGCCGGCCAGGTAGGGGGGCACCCGGGCCCACAGCCCGGTGGCCGGGATGCCGGCCCGGTGCAGCCGTTCCTCGAGCACGGTCTGGATCCCGGCCGACAGCTCCACGATCACCGGCACCGTCTCCAGCCTTGCCGCCAGGTCGGAGTCGGCCGAGGTCCCGACGACCGCCACCGGGTCGGTGTGCAGCGCCGGCGCCGGGAAGGCGCCGAGGCCGAACACCTCGACGACGGCCAGCTCCCGGCAGGCCTCGACGACCTCGTCGCAGAACGCCTTCCAGCGGAAGTCGGGCTCCGGCCCGGTCAGCAGCAGCGCGTCCCGCTGGCCGCCGGTCGCGGCCAGCGACAGCTCGGTCGGCGACCAGGTCACCTCCTCGATGGTACCGCCGGCCAGGCGCACGATCGGCCGCCTGGCCCGGAAGTCGATCAGCTCGTCGGCGTCGAACTCGGCCAGCGGGGTCGCGTTCCAGCGCGCCCGCAGGAACACCGCCGCGGTCTGGCCGGCCAGCCCGGCGTCGGTCCAGCCGTGCAGGTGGACGACCAGGAACGGGTCCCGGAGCGCCGGTCCGTCGGGGAGGTCGAGCAGCTTGCCCATGGCAGGCAGGGTAGCCGGTTCCGGCCCGGGGCGGGGGGCCGCACGGTCCACTGCTCGTCCGGGGCACCCCCGGAGGCGGGTGGGGCCGGGTCACGGTAGCCTTGCTGGGTGACCAGCCCCACCCGCCCATCGCCGGTATCGCCGTTCCGCCCGTTCCGGCACCGCGCGTTCGCCACCGTGTGGGCGGGGAGCTTCGTCTCCAACATCGGCACCTGGATGGAGACGGTGGCCATCGGGGTCTACGTCACCCAGGCCACCGGCCAGGCGGCCTGGACGGGCACGGTGGCCGCCCTCACCTATGTGCCGACGGTGCTCCTCGGGCCCTTCGGCGGCGCCCTCGCCGACCGCTTCGACCGCCGGCGGTTCCTGATCGCCGTGACCCTGTTCCAGACGCTGCTGGCGGCCACCCTCACCCTGCTGGCGGCGACCGACCGGTTGTCGGTGGCCGCCGTGGCCACGATCGTGCTGCTGGCCGGCTGCGCGTTCGCCGTGGCCATGCCGGCCGTCCAGGCCATGACCCCCGACCTGGTCGGTGCCGACGACCTGCTCGGGGCCATGAGCCTGGGAGCGGCCCAGTTCAACCTGGGGCGGGTGGTCGGGCCGGCCCTTGCCGGGCTGGTCATCACCGCCGGGGGGCTGGCCTGGGCGTTCGGGCTGAACGCTGTCAGCTTCGGCGCGGTCCTGCTCGCCCTCGTCCTGGTCCGCATCCCCCCGCTGGCCAGGAGCGACGGGGAGCGGCCCAGGGTGCTGCAGACCATCGCCGACGGAGTGTCCGCGGCCCGCCGTGACCCTGGTATCCGCACCGCGCTGCTGCTCCTGCTGGCCACCACCTTCCTGGTGTCGCCGTTCATCGGGCTGGTGCCGGCGGTTGCCATCAAGGTGTTCGAGCGGGGCGCCACCGGCACCTCGGCGCTGGTCACCGCCCAGGGTGTCGGGGCGGTCTGCTCGGCCCTTGCCGCCGGGCCCCTGGCCGGCCTGCTGGGCCGGCGCCGGTTGCTGGTCTTGGCGCTGCTGCTGGTCGGGCCGGCGGCGGCCCTGTACGGGCTGGCCCCGACGTTCCCCCTCGCCGTGGTCGCGATCGCCGTGCTCGGCTTCGTCTACCTGGCCGTGCTGTCGGGCACCAGCACCGTCTGCCAGCTTCGGGCCCCGCGCGAGCTGCGCGCCCGCATCGCCAGCCTGTTCATGCTCGGGGTCGGCGGCGGCCATGCGCTCGGGCTGGTCATCCAGGGGTGGCTGGGGGACCGGGTCGGGCTGCCGGTCGTGACCGCGGTCACCGGGCTGCTGCTGCTCGGGATCGTGGTCGCGATGCGCCTGCTCCGTCCCGCGCTGCTGGAGGCGATGGACCCTTCAGGGGATGTCCATGCGCTCCAGGCGGCGGACGGACAGCACCAGGGCGGCCAGGGTCACGATGGCGGCGAGCACGGTCGCGCTGACCGGCCCCAGCCGGGTGGTGAGGTCGAGCCCTCCGCCGCGCAGGACGGCGGCCAGCACGCCCTCGGTGTAGCCGCGGATGGACAGCGACGACGCCGACGGCGCGACCGAGACGACCGCACCCTCCCAGAGCAGGGCGTAGGCCAGGCCGACCAGTAGCGCCCTGGCCATCAGCAGCGACAGCAGCATCCCGAGGGCGCAGTAGGCGAGCGTGCCGACCACCGTGGCCAGCAGCATGCCGGCGAGCAGGTCGGTCGAGCCGAGCCCGCCGGCGGCGACCA
>DATHIG010000105.1:0-5985 GCA_035490035.1 Actinomycetes bacterium | reverse complement strand
GGACGGGAGCCAAGCCTGCCAGCATCCGGCTGGTCGACAACCTCCAGTTCCGGCTCGGCCAGTCGCTTAAGCCCGCCCCGACCGGCGCCAAGGTGTTCAGGAGCCGGATCGAGCAGCTCGTCGTGACCAGGATCAAGGGCTTCGACCCGCACACGATGGTCGCCGCGACGATCGTGTTCGAGGGGACCGCGGCAGAGGTCGCACTGCAGGAGAAGGTCGTCGCCGCCACTGCGAAGCGGTTCGGCGGCATCCAGGGCGGGGCGGGCAATGGTGAGCGCGGCTACATGCTCACCTACGCCATCGCCTACCTGCGCGACTTCCTGGCCGACTACTACATCATCGGCGAGACCTACGAGACGACGGTGCCGTGGGACCGCATCCACGACGTCTGCGCCGCAGTGGACCGGGTGGCGAAGTCGGAGCACCAGCGCCTCGGCTTCCCCGGGCGTCCGTTCACCTCGCCGCGGGTCACGCAGATGTACCACAGCGGCGTCTGCATCTACTTCACCCACGGCCTCTATCACCGCGGCATCGAGGGCGGGGACGAGAAGTTCGCCGAGATGGAGCGCAACATCCGGGCGGCGATCATGGACGCCGGCGGCTCGATCTCGCACCACCACGGCGTCGGCAAGCTGCGTAAATACTTCGTCGACCGGGTCGCCTCCCCCGAGACCGTGGACGCCGTGAAGTCGCTCAAGCGGGCCGTCGACCCGCAGAACGTGTTCGCGGTCCGCAACAACATCTTCGCCAGCTAGGAGTCCACCCCTACGCTCTTCCCGGTGAACACCGGGATCCGCCGCCGCCGCTCCAGCCAAAGGCCCCAGATATGACTCGTCCTTGGTTTGACGACAGTCCCGGCGCGTTTGCTACTCGGTGGTGTTGAGGCTGCCGGGGCCGTGGGTGAAGGGCGTGTTGACCCCTGCGTACGCGAGGTGGAACATCATGCCTGCGGCCGCGTGCTCGAGGTTGTGGCAGTGGTCCATCCAGATGCCGGGGTTGTCGGCGCGTAGGGCGACCTCCCAGACTTCGCCGGGTTGCACGTCGAAGGTGTCCAGCCAGAGCGGGCTGCCGGTTGGGGCCCGTCCGTTGACGCTCAGCACCAGGACGTGGTGCCCGTGCGGGTGCATCGGGTGGGTCTCGAAGCTGCGGTTCACCACCCGCATCCGGAGCAGGTCGCCTTCGGTCACCAGAACTGGCGGGACGTCGGGGAAGACGCCGCCGTTGACCGTCTGGGCCAGAGCAGGCCGGCCGTTCAGGATGCGCGGTAGCCGATCCAGCACGATCGTGGTCGACCCGTCGAACTCCCCGGTCATCTCCGGCACCGGCTTCGGCGTCCCGTATGTCGTGGGGTCGAACGTCGTCGTCGGCTGCGAGGCCTTCGGCTCTGGAGCATCCGTGCTAGCGGCCAGGACCAGACCTGCCTGCCGGGCTCCCTCGACCGACAGTCGCACCGGGCTGGCGGGCATCGGAAACGCGATGTCGTAGCGCCCGCCGGCGGGAACCCGCAGCGCTTGGTTGCTCACCTCCGTCGGTCCGTTCAGATCGACCCCATCCAGGGCCACCACCCGGAATGCCGCTCCGGTCAGCGCGAATAGCCGCGGCTGCTGGTCGGTGTTGACCAGCCGGAGCCGGACTGGCGTGCCGCCCGGCACCACCTCGCGCTGCACCTGGTCGCTGCCGCCCAGGATCGCGGTCTTCCCGATGGTGTGGAACGGCAGCACGAGGTCGACGCCGGCCGTCGACCCGGACGCGGGCTGCACCACCAGCGCGCCATATAGTCCGCGCGCGATTCCCTCCCGGCCGTGCTGGTGCGTGTGGTACCAGAAGGTGCCCGGCTGCTCGGCTCGGAAGCGGTAGACGAAGGAGTCGCCCGGGAACACCGCGTTCTGGGTGACCCCGGCCACTCCGTCCTCACCGTTGGGTACCGACAGCCCGTGCCAGTGCAGGGTCACACCGCCGGTGATGTCGCGGTTGCGCAGGGTGACCTCGAGCGTTTCGCCGAGCCGGGCGGTCAGGGTCGGCCCGGGCAGGGAGCCGAACGTCCAGGCGTCGACCACCCGGCCCGACGGCAGCGTGACCGCCTGGGTCTGGGCCACCAGTTCGACCTTCCTGGCGGCTCCGATCGGCGGCGTACGCAGGTCAGTCACGGCGACCCCACCGGAGTGAGAATGATTGTGACCCGCAGCGCCCGGCCAGCCGGGGTAGCCCACCACGCCGGTCAGAACCAGCGAGACCGCGCTCGCCCCGGCCGCGCACCACAACGCTGTCCGGGCGGCGGTCGAACCGGTACGGTTCCGCCGCCGAGCATGGATGAGTAGCCCGAGCGCCGCCGTCCCGGCGAGCAGTGCGAGCGGGACCCCGACGGTGACCCGCTCGGCGGCGAGCTCCCAACCCCGGTCGGCCAGTATCAGCACCGTGACCAAACGGACCAGCACCACCAGCAGACCGGCCATGGCCCAGCGCAGCCCGAACGTCTGCGCCCGGACCGCGGCGTACGCCCACAGGGCCACCGCGATCAGGCCCAGGATGAGGTCCAGGCCGAGCAGCGCGATCGTGGTCATGGTGTTGCGGCCGGCACCCGCTCAGGCGCCTCGGCCGTCGCGGTTGCGCGGCGCGGGAATGCGAGTACGTACGCCTTGCGGACCAGTAGCACTGAGACGCCGAGGATCACCAGACCGTTGAGCGCGTGGAAGCTGAGGATGACCGTGCCGGCGGTGGTGATGACCACGTCTTCGAACGGGTTCGAGCCGGTGGTCACGATGGCGATCACGAAGATCACCGTCTGCAGGGCCAGCAGTCCGACCAGACCGAGGGCGTATCGCAGCGTCCGGCCGCGGGCCAAAGCGGCGGCCGCGATGTTGAGCAGCAGCAGAACCGGCAGCACGAACCGGCCGTTCGCGGTGTGCAGACCGAAGAGCTCATCCTCCGGCATGCTGAACACACCAACACCGGCGAGGTAAAACTGCAGCACTACGGCAGCCAGCACCAAAGCGCTGAGAACGAAATGCACCTTACGCATCAGAAACCTTTTCCTTCTACCGACATGTCCATAAACGCTAGGTCCGACGCACTGGCGAGTGCATCGGCAGCACCACCTCACTTCGATGAAGTGCTGGCACGGATGTCCTCACTGCGGCGCCGCGGCATGATGGTCAGGTGGTTCTCACCCGGCCCGGGGTCGTAGCCTCAGCCTGTCTGGGGTTGACTGCTCTCGCTGAGGTGGGTGGCCTGGTCCTGTCGTGGGGCCTGAAGTCGTCGTACGATGCGATCTTCTTCGCCGTCTACGGGGTCACGTTGACCGCCGTGGGGGCGCTCGTGGTGAGCCGGCTGCCACGCCATCCCGTCGGCTGGATCCTCTGCCTGGGCGGGCTGCTAGATGCGGTGACGGGGCCACTGGCGACCGGTTGGGGTCTGCGCGCTGTCGAGGAGGGGTGGACGGGCGGCCAGGTGGCCCAGTGGGTGGGGCTGGCCAGCTGGTGCCTGGGGGCTTTGATGTGGGTGCTGGCTTTTCTGTATACCCCCACCGGCCGCCTGCCCAGCCGGCGGTGGCGAGTCGTCGTGTGGGCCGCAATAGTTGGAACGCTGGCCTACGTCGTCGGCTGGTCGTTCAGTCCGTCGTCGATGGACCCACTGACGGGAGAGCTCAACCGTTTCGCGGTGGACTGGGTGCCAGGCCAGCAGCTCATGGTGGTTGGTGGGACGCTGTTGTGTTTGTCGGCGGGAGGGGCGCTGGCGTCGCTGGTGGTGCGGTTCCGTCATGCGGACCGGACCGTACGCCAGCAGCTCAAGTGGGTGGGCCTGGCCGGAACGCTGATGGTGCTCTTGCTTCCGGTTGCCATCCTCTTGTGGAGCGTGTCACCGATCGTACGGGCGATTTCGCCTCTTGTGCTGTTGTCTATGGCCCTGGCGCTCGGCGCTGCGGTGCTGCGCTACCGGTTGTTCGACGTCGATCTCATCATTTTGCGATCGGTGGGCTACGCGTGCGTGTCGATCCTGGCTCTGGCTGTCTACGCTGTCGTCAGCGTGTCGCTGGGCACCGTCGTCGGAAGGTCGTCGGCCTGGCAGGTGGCTGCCGCGACTCTGGCCGCGGCAGCGGTCTTGCGGCCTGCGCTGCGAGCGGTGCGGCTGGCTTTGGACAGGCGTTTCGACCCGGAGGGGCATTCTGCCAGGCTGCGGGTTGACGCTTTTCTCGAGGCTCTGCGATCGGGCACCGAGCAGCCCGACCGAATTCAGGAGGTGCTTCGGGAGGCGCTGCGTGACCCACGGTTGCGCTTGCTGCTGTTTCTTCCGGCGTCTGGTGGGTTCGCTGACCTCCGCGGCCGGGCGGCAGAGCTTGACCCCGGCCTCGCTGTGATTCGGGTGGAGCGGGATGGGGTGCCGGAAGCAGTCGTGCAGTACGTCGACACGGGGGACCCGGTCCGGCAGACGCGGGTCCGCAATCTGGTGGAGCACGGTCGGCTGGCTTTGCAGGTAGCGCGGCTTGGCGTCGAGCTGAACCGCCAACTCGACGAGCTCGACCGGTCACGGGCGCGTATTGCCGAGGCCGCGGACGAGGAGCGTCGCCGGATCCAGCGCGACCTGCATGACGGTGCACAGCAGCGGCTGTTGATCATCGGCATCGGGTTGCGTGGCGTCGAGCGACGGCTGCGGACAACCGGTGCACACGAGGACGCCGATCGCCTCGACGGACTGGTCGCGGACTTGGCCGCCACGATCGAGGAACTGCGCCGGCTGACTCTTCGGCTCCCCCCGCCCCAGCTCGACTTGGGAGTCGCCGCGGCGTTCCGGGAGCTTGCTGGACGGGCACCGATCCCGGTGATCGTGGACGCCGACTCTGAGCGACTTGATCGCAGTGTGGAGACGACCGCCTACTTCGTCGGGTGCGAGGGCCTCACCAACGTCATCAAGCACGCGCGAGCGACAGCGGTCACCATGCGCGCTGTACGTCAGAACGGCGCGCTGTTCGTCTCCGTCGCCGACGACGGCGTGGGAGGTGCGCGGGGCCGTGAGGGGTCCGGGCTGACGGGTCTGGCGGACCGAGTCGCCGCTGTCGGCGGCCGGCTCCATATCGAGTCCGGCAGACAGGGGACCCTATTGACTGCGGAGCTGCCATGCGGGTGATACTCGTCGAGGACCAGGCACTGCTGCGCCAGGGCCTTGCCGGGTTGTTCCGCGACGCAGGACACGACGTCGTCGCCTCGCTCGGTGATTGTGACGACCTCGAGGATGCGGTCGGGGAGCACGCGCCAGATGTCGTCGTCCTCGACGTCCGGCTTCCTCCCTCGTTCACCGACGAGGGCACCCGTGCGGCTGCCGCACTGAAATCGACCTGGCCCGACCTGGGTGTTGTCCTCCTCTCCCAACACATTGAGACCGCGCACAGCGTGGAACTTGCCGGTCTAGGCGGGTTCGGCTATCTGCTGAAGGACCGGGTGCTGGATGTCTCGGATTTCCTCAGCGCGGTCAGTCGAGTCGCCGACGGAGGCTCCGCGCTCGACCCTCAGGTGGTTGCCGCGCTCCTCAACCGGAATGCCCGCCTGGACACCCTTGGTCAGCTCACCGAGCGCGAGCACGAGGTACTCCGGTTGATGGCGCAGGGGATGACGAACACTGGTATCGCCAAGCGGCTGTTCCTCAGCGAACGGACCGTCGAGGCCCACGTCCGGCGGCTGCTCCTCAAACTCGACATCGCCGACGTTGAGGACGCCAATCGGCGGGTTGTCGCCGTCCTCCTCCACCTCGGCGTGACCCCTGCATCTACGCGCGATGGGATCCGAGACTGGCGGCGGACCTAAGCCGCGATGGTGCCAATACCCCCGGAGTTGTCTATCGCGCGTTCTCGTACCGTGGCGGTCCATGCGACAAGGAGCAGCCAGGCGAGATTGTTCGCGAGCCAGAGGCGTTGCCACATGCCCATGTGGTCCCCGACGCTTTGAACTCCCAATGCCACCGACCCGGCGGCAAGCGCTAGGCTCACCCAGCCCA
>DATHIG010000104.1:0-2621 GCA_035490035.1 Actinomycetes bacterium | reverse complement strand
AGCGCCTCCAGCCGCGGCACCCCGAGGCGCCGCCACGACACGCCGGAGGCCACCACCACGGCCTGCGCCGCGACCTCACTCCCCTCCGAGAGCCGCACCAGGCGCCGGTGGCCGTCGGCGCGCAGCCCGGTCGCCCGCTGGGCCAGGACCAGGTTGGCCCCGAACAGCCATGCCTGCTCCAGTGCCCGGTTGGCCAGATCCCCGCCGCCGATCCCGCGCGGGAAGCCCAGGTAGTTGCGGATCATGGCGCTGGTGCCGGCCTGGCCGCCGGCCGCCCGCGGCTCTACCACCAGCGTGTCCAGGCCCTCGGAGGCGGCGTAAACGGCTGCGGCCAGCCCGGCCGGCCCGGCTCCGACGATGACCAGGTCATAGGACCCGGCCGCCGGCCTGGTCCCGAACCCCAGGGCCTGGGCCAGCTCAGCGTCGGACGGGTCGACGAACACCTGGCCGGAGTGGAACACCACCACCGGGAGCCGGGCGCCGTCCTGGCCGGCCTCCTCCAGCAGCCGCCGGCCCGCCCCCGACCCGGCCTGGTACCAGCCGTGGGGGATGCCCATGCGGGTCAGCATGTCGCGCAGCTCGTGGGAGCGGGTCCCCAGGCGCGGCCCGACGATCCGGATTCCCTCGAACGAGGGCCCACGGGACGGCACCCAGTCGGCCAGGACCTGGCTGACCGGCAGGTACAGGAACCGCCCGACCGGCAGCCACGGCTCGAACAGGTAAGTGTCGATCTGCCCCAGGGTCATGGCCCGCACGGCCGGGTTGGCAGGCGTCCACTCGCGCCGGCCGACCAGCAGCACCCGCTTGGCCGAAGGGTGCAGCTCGTGGGCCCGCAGCAGGAGCAGGACCCCGGGCAGCTCGGCCATTTGCTGGCCCGCCACCACCAGGGCCACCTCCTCCGACCGTTTGGCCAGCCCCTCCAGTTCCTCCAGGGCCGCCCCTGGTGAGGGCTCGGCGAGGATGCGGTGGTCGGCCCCGAACCGCCGGCCCAGGTCAGCAGCGAGCGCCTCCAGCACCCGCGGCCGGTCGTCGACCAGGAACAGGATCGGTTGCCCCATCTCAGCCTCCCCGGTTCGACCCGCCGCCAACCCGTGGCTGCTCGCGGATGGTGTCGCTGTCGTCACTGATCGTGGCAGAGCTCGACTCGGATCGTCGACACCTGGCAGCCGGTCGATCCCTCCGCGCTCCACCTTCGCCGGCTTCCGCTTCCCGTCCGATGTGATCGTGCTCGCGGTGCGCTGGTATCTGGGTTTCGGCCTGTCCTACGATGGCGGGGCCCGGTCCTGTGGGTCAGCCACCCCAGCAAGCGACGCGGTTGGAAGGACCTTCGTGCTGCCGCCACTCTGTGGCCCGCGGTTGTGCTGGCAGCTGTCGCCGTCGTGGCGCCGGTCATGATCGGTCCGGCCAGGAGGAACGCTGATGCCCGTCCAGCTCAACCACACCATCGTGTCCTCGCGCGACAAGCGGGAGTCGGCAACCTTCCTGGCCGAGCTCCTCGGCGTCGCCCCGCCCACGCCGTACGGGCCATTCCTGGTCGTACAGGTCGACAACGACGTCTCCCTCGACTTCGCCGACGAGCACGGCCCGGTCCACCCCCAGCACTATGCGTTCCTGGTCAGCGAGGCAGAGTTCGACGACATCCTCGGACGTATCCGCCAGCGGGGCCTGCCCTACTGGGCCGACCCCGGCCGGCGGCGCCCCGGTGAGCTCAACACCAACGACGGGGGCCGCGGCGTCTACTGGGAGGACCCGAGCGGCCACTTCCTGGAGATCATCACCCGCCCCTACGGCAGCGGAAGCTGAGCCCGACCCACCCGGGCCAACTCCAACAGCGGACGATTCCGGCAGACTACCGGTATGGAGGCGCCGTCCGCCCCGCCGGTTCCCCGGCCGCTGATGCACCACCGATGGACCGACGTAACCTTCCTCCATTGGCCGTACCCGCCGGAGGTCGTCCAACGGCTGCTCCCACCGGGGCTGGAGGTCGACAGGGCCGACGGGACGGCCTGGGTCGGCCTGGTCCCGTTCCGCATGGAGGACGTTCGGCTGCCCGGCCTGCCGCCGCTGCCCTGGGCCTCCCAATTTCCAGAGACCAACGTGCGCACCTACGTCCGCGACCGGCACGGCCGGGTCGGCATCTGGTTCTTCTCACTGGACGCCGCCCGCCTGGGCGCGGTCGTCACCGCCAGGGTCAGCTACGGGCTGCCGTACTTCTGGGCCGCGATGTCGGTCCGGCGCGACGGCGAAAGGGTCCGCTACCGCAGCCGACGCCGCCGGCCCGGAACGCGCGCCGCCCGCTGCCGGGCCCTCGTCGAGGTCGGGGCCGCCTTCGACCAGGGCGAGCTTGGCGCGCTCGACCACTTCCTTACCGCCCGTTTCCGGGTGTACACGGTGATCGCCGGCCGCAACGCCGCCGCCGACGCCGAGCACCCGCCCTGGCCGCTGGCCAGGGCGCGACTGCTCGATCTCGAGGACGACCTGGTCGTGGCGGCCGGCCTGCCAAGGCCCGATCAGACACCGCTGGTCCACTTCTCCCCGGGTGTCGAGGTCCGGATCGGACGCTGGCGGTTGGCCTAGGCATAGGCTAGGCCGCGATCTCGATGTCAGGGCCGTACGCGTGG
>DATHIG010000103.1:0-11516 GCA_035490035.1 Actinomycetes bacterium | reverse complement strand
CTCGTCGAGGACTATAGGAACGGAACCTGAGAAGTTGCTGAGCTGAACTTGGCCGCGCTCCAGGCCCGGTGCATGCTTCGCCTGAAAGGAGGCGTGTGCCGATGACCGCTGCCGTTGACCAACTGACCAGCGAATACCTTGACCTCGTGTTCGAGACGTTCCCAACCGTTGCCACCGTGTTCGGTCGGCACGACCACGACGCCCGGCTGGAGCTCCTGACCGAGGCGGACCTCGACGACTTCGCCCGCCGGCTGGCCGAGCTGAGGCGGCGGGTCACCGCGGTCGCGCCGGCCGACGAGGAGGAGGGGGTCGACCGGGACGCCCTTGCCGCGGCGATCTCCGACTCGCTGCTGGTCGAGGAGCTCGAGCGGCCCTGGCGCCGCAACCCGTTCGAGGCGGCCACCGCCGTCCCGGCGGCCATCCTGCTGCTGGTGGCCCGCGACTTCGCGCCCTTGGAGCGGCGGCTGGCCGACGCCACCGAGCGCCTGGAGGCGGCGCCGGCGTTCCTGGACCGGGCCAAGGTGCTGCTCGATCAGCCCTGCCCGGCGCTGTGGCGGCAGATGGCCGTCGGGGCCGCCGGCGGCGGGGCGGAGTTCCTGGCCGGGACGCTCGGCCCGCTGGCCGCCGGGACCCGGCTGGCCGGCCGGGTCGAGGCCGCGGCGGCAACGGCCGCGCAGGCCTTGCGCGATTTCGCCGGCTGGCTGGGCACCGAGCACGCCGCCCGCTTCCCCGACGACGCCCCGTTCGCCATCGGCGAGGCCGCCCAAGCCCGCAAGCTGCGTGAGGTCCACTGCTTCACCACCTCGCCGGCCGGCTTCGTCCAGATCGGCGAGGCGCAGATCGCCGAGCTCACCGCCGCCCTGTCCGAGCAGGCCGGCAGGCTCGGCGGTGACGACTGGTCGGCCAAGCTCGACGAGCTGAAGGGCGACCACCCCGACTTCGAGGGCCTGCTCCCCGCCTACCAGCGCGAGCTGGAACGGCTGGAGTCGTTCGTGTTCCAGGAGGACCTGGCCACCAACCCGGAGGCGGTGGCCCGGGTCGAGGCCACCCCCGAGTTCCTCCGGCCGGTCATGGGCTTCGCCGCCTACCTGCCCGCCGGTCCGTTCGACGACTGGCAGCAGGGCTACTTCTGGGTCACGCCCCCGCCCGACGAGGCCGGTCTGCGCGACCACGCCCGGGCCGTGATCCCGGCGGTCACCGCCCATGAGGGCTACCCGGGCCACCACCTCCAGATGACCAGCGTGAACCGGCTGCCGTCGCTGACACGGCGGGCGATCCGCTCGCCGGTGATGATCGAGGGCTGGGGGCTGTACACCGAGCAGCTGATGCACGACGTCGGCTACTACGACGACGCGGCCCGGCTGGCCCAGCTGGCCATGCGGCTGTTGCGCGCCCTGCGGATCGTGCTCGACATGGAGCTGCAGGCCGGCGAGCTGACCTACGAGGCCGCGGTGGCCAGGGCGGTGTCGGTGGGGCGGCTGGAGGAGTCGACCGCCCGATCGGAGGTCGCCCGCTACACCATGACCCCGACCCAGCCGTTCAGCTACCTGGTCGGCTGCCTGGAGCTGGAGCGCCTGCGCGCCGCCTCCCAGACGCGCCTGGGCGACGCCTTCCGCCTGCGCCGCTTCCACGACCGCGTCCTCTCCTTTGGCCACATGCCCCCCACCCTGGTCGCCCGGGCCATCGCCGCCGACGACGAGACCGAGCAGCGCCGCCCAGAGGAGGCGTGAACGGTCGTCCTCCAGCCGGCCAACCTGCCGCCTCGCCTGAGCTCGGGCACGCACGTAGGCTTGGACCCGGAGGAGGATGCCGAGCCGGGGAGGCGGCGATGACGGGTCGGGGCGTTGCCGAGCGCCGGGTGGTCAAGGTCAGCGGCGGCGAGGCCCGGCGGGCCCGTGACCGGTTGGCCGTCGAGGAGCCGCTGGAGCTGCGGGTGGCCGGCCGCCCGGTCGGGGTGACCATGCGCACTCCCGGCAACGACGTCGAGCTGGCCATCGGCTACTGCGTCAGCGAGCGGCTGGTGGCCCATCCGGAGGACGTCGCCGTGGTCCGGTTCTGCGCCCCCGAGGGCCAGGCCCAGGAGTTCAATGTGCTCACCGTCGACCTGCGCCCCGGGGTGCCGGTCCCCGACCCGTCGCTGGACCGGCTTGCCGTCACCTCCTCGTCGTGCGGCGTCTGCGGCAAGGCCTCGATCGAGGCGGTCACCGTCGCCTGCCCCTCCCTGGCCGGCGACGACCTGGCCGTGCCCGCTCGGGTCCTGGCCACGGTCCCGGCTCGGGTCCGCGACGCCCAGCGCGTGTTCGAGCAGACCGGCGGCCTGCACGCCGCCGCCATCTGCTCCGCCGACGGTGAGGTGCTCTGCGTCCGCGAGGACGTCGGCCGGCACAACGCCGTCGACAAGGTGATCGGCTGGGCGGCGACCGAGCGCCGCCTGCCGCTGACCGGCATGGTGCTGTTCGTCTCCGGGCGCTGCTCGTTCGAGGTCGTCCAGAAGGCGGCGGTGGCCCGCTTCCCCCTGGTGGCCGCCGTCAGCGCCCCCTCCAGCCTGGCGGCCGAGCTGGCCGACCAGGTGGGGATGACCCTGGTCGGCTTCCTCCGTGGCGACACCATGAACATCTACACCCACCCCCGCCGGGTCCCGCTCCCCGCCCCCGCCCCGGCCTGACCCGGCTCCCCGGTCGCCCAGCCCTGTACGCCGTCGTCGACCAGACGGCGACCAAGGTGGTCACGGCGGCCATTCCCGCGCTGGAGATCATGGTCTACGGCGGTCGGGGTCGTCTGGAGGGCGTGGAGCTGGTCGGCCCGCGAGCTGGGGAGCCGGCGGGGTCATCCCGAACCCGGGGGGGTTGGGGGCGGGTCGGCGGGGGGACCGGCGATGGTGTCGTAGAGCTGGAGGGCGGCCTGCTTGCCGGCGTGGGCGCCGATGGCGCCGCCGACGGCGGTGAGGGCTGGGCAGACGATCAAGCCGACGCCCTGCGTGGCGGCGGCCTCGCCGCCGCAGGCGGCCAGGCCGACCCGGCCGCCGAGGTCGGCGCCGACCGCGCCACCGATCGCCCCGGTGGCGGCCCGGGGCAGCGACTCGCCGTGGTTGACCGCGGCGGCGAAGTCGAGCACGGGCGCGACCACCGGGAGGGCGCCAAGGACCCGGCCGTCGAGCAGCGAGCGCCCGGCCGTGTCGGCGACCCGGCTGGCCGCCGACCGCACCGCCGGGTCGTCGGCGGCGGCGGCCAGCTGGCCGGCCGCCCGAACCCGCGCTTCCGCACCGGCGGCCAGGTGGTGGGTCGCGGTCACCACCTCGGCGCCCATCTCCAGCGCCCGGGCCGCGACCCGCCGTGCCCGCCCGCCGTGCCCGTCCCGGCCACGCGCTGCCGCGCCGCCCGGCCCGCCGGCGACCCGGTCGAGATGGGCGGCGAGCGTCCGGCGGGCCGCGGCTGCCTCGTGGTTGGCGGCGGCGGCCTGGCGGACGGCCTGACCGGCGGCCGCCATGGCGGCGGGTTCGATGGTGCCGCCGGGCAGGAGCACGCCCCCGTGCGGGTCCAGCTCGGCCCCCGCCGACGCGGCCAGCCGCTGGGCCCGGTCCCAAGCCGCCTGCGCGTGCTCCAGCCGCGCGGCCAGCTCGGCGACGGCGCCGGCGACCTGGCCGAGGGCTTCGGCCGCCCGGTCCAGGCCGGTCTGGAGGCCGGCCCCGTCGATCAGGAACGCCTCGCTGGCCGGCCCACGCCAGGCCCCGGCGACGACCACGAACGACGTCACCCCACCAAGCCGGCCGCGGACGTCCCGCAGGGCGGCCGCGGCGGCGCCGATGCTCCGAGCCCCGGCGGCCAGCACCCCCGGCTCCCCCGCCGGCCGGCTCATGCCGACGGTCCCTTCCGCGGGGGACGACGGGGAGGATCGGGCGTGGGCGACGAACGGCAGCGCATCGGCGGCTCCTGCGCGGACGGCAGCGGGCTGGCCTGGTGTGTTGTAGCCGCGCCGGGAACGCCAGACAACCGGCCGTCCACAGCCCCTGGCCAAGGTCGCCAGCTGGTGGCAGGCGACTAGAAGAGCTCGCCGCTGCCCTGGGGCAGCTGGCCTTGGAAGCGGGCCCAGCGCAGGAACTCATCGAGGCCCTCGCCGATGTCGCTGGCGATGAACTCCGAGGCCAGCTCGTCCACGCGCTGGTCGGAGAAGCCTTCGGCGCCGAGCTCGGGCCGGGCCTGGTTGGCCAGCAGCCGGGCGCTCTCGACCTCGGCGGCCTCGGGCTCCGGGATGTGGCCGGGAGTCGCCGGGTCCTGCTTGTCGACGTCGCTCGCCCGCGCGGGCGGTTCCGGCTCGCGGGGCAGGTCCTCGTCGGGGAATCGGGTCGCCACGTTCACCTCACCTCCGGCGTGAACCTATCCGTCTCGGCCCCGATCGGCCAGCTCGCGGGGCGGCGCCGGCCGGTTGGCGAGGAGGCTGGGGGCGTTGCGGACCGGCACGGGGCCGGCCAGGACCGCTTCGGCCTGGCGCAGCACCTCCAGGATCTCGTCGCCGATCAGCTCCTCGCGGTCCAGCAGGGCGTCCCTGAGCGCCTCGACCAGCGGCCGGTGGAGGTCGAGCTGCTCCTTGACGGCCATCTTGGCCTCCTTGAGCAGCCGGTCGGTCCGCGCCCGGCCGTCGGGGTCGGAGAGCACCTTGGCGACCACGTTGCGCTGGTTCAGGCCCTCCTCCATGGCCACGAAGGAGACCAGCGAGTCGGCCATGCCGAGCGCCCCGACCATCTGCGCGGCGATGCCGGTGGCGCTCACCAGGTCGCCGCCCGGGCCGGTGGTCGACTCGCCGAACCACAGCTCCTCGGCGGCCATGCCGGCGCAGGCGATTCTCAAGAAAGCCAGCAGCTCGGTGCGGGTGCGGGTCCAGCGCTCCTCGGTGTCGTTGTGGGCCAGCAGCCCGAGCGCGTCCTTGCGCTTGACGATCGAGAGCACCTCCAGCCGGCGGCCCACCCCGGACAGGTAGGCGGCCACGGCGTGGCCGGCCTCGTGGGTGGCCACCATCTCCTTCTCGAGCGGGGTGTAGGCGACCGGCTGCTTGAGCCCGATCTCCTCGGAGAGCTTGGCCTGGCTGATGTCGACCCAGCGCATCCCGTCCCTGCCGGCCCGCAGCGCCCAGATCAGCGACTCGTCCAGCAGGTGCTCGATCATCACCGGGGTGTAGCCGAAGGTGAGGTGGGCCAGCTCGGCCCGCATGGTGTCGTCGTCCAGCTCGCGGTCGTGGGACTTCCCGGCCAGGAAGTAGTCGATCAGCTCGCGCCGGCCGACGGCGTTGGGCAGGTCGAAGTAGAGCCGGCGATCGAAGCGGCCGGGCCGCAGCAGGGCCGGGTCCAGCCCGTCGGCCCGGTTGGTGGCCGCGATCACCAGGATGTTGTTGTAGCGTGGCGGGCGCTTGGACAACTGGGCGTGCGCGGGCAGCCAGCCGTTGACCCATTCGATCAGCCGGCCCGCGGTGCGCTCCCCGAACGGCGGGGTGTCGAAGCTCTGGAGCTGGACGAGCAGCTCGTTGACGGTCCCGCCGGTCCCGGAGGAGACCGGGCCTTCGCCGCCGCCTTCCAGTCCGCCCCGGCGCCCGCCGATGGCGTCGATCTCCTCGATGAAGCCGATGGCCCCGCCCTCCTGGCGGGCCACCTTGCGCAGCGCCTTGAAGTAGGCCCGGATCTTGCGGGCGGTCATGCCATACCACATCGACTGGAAGCTGGTCGCCGAGACGAACAGGAACGGCACCCCGGCGTGGCGGGCCATGGCCTTGGCCATGTGGGTCTTGCCGGTGCCCGGCTTGCCCTCGAACAGGATGCCCCGGCGCGGGTTCCCGCCGAGCCGGTCCCTGAAGGTGGCGTAGCCGAGGAACAGGTTGAGCGTCTTGACGACCTCGTCCCGCAGCGGGCCAAGGCCCTTCACGTCGTCGAGCCCGACGTCGATCTGCTCGGGCCGGTACAGCAGGTGCGGCGATCGCCCCTGCCCGACCATTGGCAGGAGCATGACGACCCCGATGACCAGGATCAGCAGCACCGCCGGGAGCCAGAGCATGGCCTCAGGGCCGAGGCTGAGGCCGTCCAGCGGGTTGAGCGAACCTCCCGACAGCACCCGCCACCAGACGGCCAGCGTCGCCACCCAGAGCACCATCGCCAGCCGGGCAAGGCGTCGCTGCCGGCGCCGCTCGCGGGCCCGGCCGACGTCGAGGTCGGCCGCCCGCAGCACCGATGCCCCGCCGAGGATGGCGCTGGCGCCGCTCGGGGCGGCAACCGGCAGCTCGTGCCCGTCGCGCTGCCTGGCCTTCGCCGACCCCTGCCCGCCCACGCGCCTTCCGATCGTCGCAGAGGCATTCCAGACCGCCCCTTGGGGCAGTAGGCCACGCCGGCGCAGCCATTGCCATGGCTGCGGTGCGAGTTCCAGGTTGTTGCCGACGGGCTCTGGACCAGGGACTAGGCAGAGCTACCGACCCCAAGCCCGACAAGCTCCTCGGCTCGGACCAGACGGCAGCCGACCACCGCCGCCCGGCGGTGCTAGGAGATCGGCTGGATCGAGGCGACCACCAGCGGCTCGCCCTGCTGGCAGGTGCTGAGCAGGTTGCGATCCACCCGGCCGGTCACCTTGACCCGGGCTCCGGCCCGCAACTCGCCCCGGTCCCCGCCGACCAGCAGGTAGCGGCCGCCGCCCGGTTTGGCGTCCAGGAGCATGCAGCCGGGCTCGACCCCCTCCCTGATGGTGCCGGTGACGGTGAGCCGGCCGCCGGCAGGCGGCGTTGGCCTGGTCACCGGCGGGCTGCCCGGGACGGTCACCAACGGGCTGCTCGGGACGGTCGGCGGCCCGGTGGTGGCGCCACCAGCGGCGGCCCCGGTGTCACCCGAGTCGGGATCGGCGCAGGCGGCCAGCAGCGCGCCCGCCAGCAGCAGGCCAGCGAGCACGCGGAGCTGGTTCGTGTGCTTCATGCCGATTGGACGCTACCACCGGTCGGGAGGTTCCCGCGCCGCGGCGGCCCTATGCCGGGGCCAGGTCCGGCAGCTCGACCATGAACCGGGCGCCGCCACCCTGGTGGTCGTCCACCCAGACCCGGCCACCCATCCCCCTGACCAGCCGGTCCACCAGGAACAGGCCGAGGCCGACGCCGCCGACCCTCCTGGTGGTGGAGGCGTCGAGCTGGGTGAACGGGGCGAAGATGCGCTCCCGGTCGATGGGCGCAACCCCTTGGCCATGGTCGGACACCTCGATCCGGGTGAAGCCGTGCGGCTGCTCGACCACCACCTCGATCGGGGTCCCCGGCGGGGCATGCTTGCCGGCGTTGTCGACCAGGTTGCCGACCACCATCCGCAGTGCCTCGGCGTCGCCGCGCAATGGCCGCGGCTGGCTGGGCAGGGTGAGCTCGGCCCGCCGGTCTGGCTCGGCCAGCCGCCAGTCGTCGACCACCTCGGCGACCACCTCGGCGGCCAGGACCTCCTCTGCCCGCAGCACCGGGCTGCGGTTGGCCACGAACGCGCTGGCCTGGAGGAGCTGCTCCACCATGTCGCGGAGGCGCTTGCCCTGCCGGACCACCCGCTGGAGGATCTCCTGGCCGTCGGCGGTCGCAGCCATGTTGGGCCGCCCGACCAGGGTCTGGGCCATGCCGAGGACGACCGTGATCGGCGTTCGCAGCTCGTGGCTGACCATGGCCAGGAACTCGTCCTTGAGGCGGTCGACCTCCTCCAGCCGGGCCACCGAGGCGCTGAGGTCGGCGTTCTCCGCCTCCAGCTTCTTGGAGCGGTTCAGGGCGGCATCGTACAGCTCGCGCAGGTCCTCCATGACGGGCCCGGTGACCGCCGCCGACAGCCGCGCCTGGCCCTGCCTGGCCGCCGACAGCGCCTCCAGCACCGCCGCCGGCACGTCTCCCTTGAGCACGTACCCGCGGGCCCCGGCGGCCACCATCTCGCGCACATAGGTCTCGTCGGCGTAGGCGGTGTGGGCGACCACCGCCACCTCCGGCCAGCGGCGCACGATCTCCCTGGTGGCGGCCACCCCGCCCTGGCCGGGCATGCGGCAGTCCATCAGCACAACGTCCGGCGCCAGCTGCTCGACCAGCGGGAGCGCGGCCTCGCCGGAGTCGGCCTCGCCGACCACCTGCCAGCCGCCGACCTCCTCGAGCAGCGAGCGCAGCACCCGCCGGACCGCCGGATGGTCATCGACCAGCAGGACCCTCCCGGGGCCGCTGGTCCGTGTGATCGCCGTCTGCATGCTCTCTCTATCGGCTGCGCGGGATCGCGGATGAACAGGGAAGGGATAGGCTTTCCGATATGAAGGACGTCGGCATCGTCGGGCTGCCCCAGAGCGGCAAGACAACCCTCTTCAACGCGCTGACCCGGGCAGGCGTGCCCGCCGGGGGGGCGGCGGGCAAGGCCAGCGTCGCCGCCGTGCCGGTGCCCGACCCGCGGGTGGACGTCCTGGCCGAGCTGGAGCGCTCCCGCAAGCGGGTGTTCGTGCAGGCCCGGTTCGTCGACGTCGCCGGGCTCTCGGTCGGCGGGCCCGGTGGCGGGCTGGCCGCCCAGGGCCTCGGGGCCCTGCGCGAGGCCGACGCCCTCGCGCTGGTCCTGGACGCCCGGGAGGGCGCCGCCGACCCGGTGGAGGCGGCGGCCGAGCTGACCCTCGAGCTGACCGTCGCCGACCTGGTGTCGATCGCCGGCGGGACCGAGAAGGCGGCCAAGAAGGCCAGAGCGGGGGTGAAGGACGCCGCCTTGGAGGCTGACGTCCTTGCCAGGGCCAGGGACCTGCTCGACCAGGGGACGCCCCTACGGGCGGCAGACTGGGAGCCGGAGGCGGGCAAGGTCCTGCGCAACTTCTCCCCGCTGACCCTGAAACCGGCCCTTGCCGTGCTCAATCTGGACGAGGCGGACGCGGCGGCGGCGGCCGAGCGGGCCGCCGCCGCGGAGGCCAAGCTGGGCCTGCCGACGGTGGCCGTGGCCGCGGCCCTCGAGGCCGAGGCGGCCGAGCTGCCCCCCGGGGACGCGGCGGCGCTGCTGGCCGGGTACGGGGTCGAGCGCGGCGGGCTCGACCAGGTGGTGGGGGCCGCCTGGCGCCTCCTGGATCTCCTGACGTTCCTGACCACCGGCGAGGACGAGACCAGGGCCTGGGAGGTCCGGCGGGGCGCGACCGCCCCCGAGGCCGCCGGCCGGATCCATTCCGACCTGCAGCGCGGGTTCATCCGGGCCGAGGTGATCGGCTACGACGAGCTGGTCGCCGCCGGCGGCTGGGACGCCGCCCGCTCCAAGGGCCTGCTCCGCACCGAGGCCAAGTCCTACGTCGTCCACGAGGGCGACGTGCTCCACGTGCGCTTCAACGTGTAACCGGTGTTGGACGGATGTCGCTGGCAGCTTGACCAACGGCCGTCCCCGATCCATGTGGGGGGAGCTCGCTCCCCCCACGGCCCCCCAAGAGCGCCTGTGCCATGGTCAGGGCAAAGCCGGCCAGGATCAGCAGGGCTCCGGCGATCTCCGGGGTGATGATCGCGGCATGGGGCACATCAGGCGCCGGAGGCGAGGGCGAGCAGGCGGTCGACCCCGGCGTCCAGGGCGAGCACCTCGCGTTCGACCTCGGCCTGCAGCGGGGCGATCTCGGCGGCCGTCTCGGCGCCAAGGCCGGCGCTGGCCGCCCGCCGGATCGCCAGCGCGACCCGGGTCACGTCCGCGACCCTGGCCCTGGCCGCCGGCAGCACCCTCGCCAGCTCGGCCGGGTCGGGCTCGGCGGCCAGCAGCCGCAGCTCGGCGTCGAGGGTCCATGTGACCCGGCCGAGGCGTCTGACCAGGTGCGGAAGATCGCCGACGGTGCCGCCGGCCGCCTTGACCAGCGCGACCGCCTCGCCGGTGGCGTGGGCGGCGGCGCTCAGGTCGCGCCGGAGGCACGCGACCTGCCGGCGGGGGCCGGGCGGAGCGGTGAGCGCCTGCACGGTGCGGACCCGCCGGCGCAGGCGCGGGCTGCGCCGCACCAGGCGCACAACCCGCCAGACGGCGGCCAGGACCATCCCACCGGCCAGGACGGACATCAGCAGCGCAGCCAGCAGCAGCTCCTCCATGGCGCCGTCCTCCACTCCACTCGGCGTCGGCGTCCCCGGCGCGACCTGCGGCAGGGCGACCGCCCCGGGACCTCCGACAACCATAGGCCGGGGCAACAGCCTTGTCATCCGGTCAGCCGCCGGAGACGGCGGGCAGGATCTGGACCTCGTCGCCGTCCCCGACCGGGGTGTCGACCCCCTCCAGGTAGCGGATGCTCTCGCCGTTGACGAACACGTTGACGTGCCGGCGCAGCACCCCACGGTCGTCCAGGACCCGCCGGCCGACTCCGGGGTGCGCCTTGTCGAGAGCGGCCAGCAACCCGGCGACGGTGGCGCCGGCCACCTCGACCCGGCGGTTCCCGGCCGCGTGGTCGGCCAGGACTGCCGGGAGGTGGACGGTTGGCATGGCCCGGACCTCAGGGAACGGCGGTGGCCTTGACGCACACCACCGGCGGCAGCCATTCGGCGAGTGGCCGCCAGTGCTCACCCTCGTCGGCCGAGGCGAACAGCTGGCCGGTGCGGGTCCCGAAGTACAGACCCGCCGGGGAGAGCCCGTCGGTGGCGAAGCCGTCGCGGAGCACGGTCAGCCAGGCGTCGCGCTGGGGCAGCCCGGCGGTGAGCGGCTCCCATGCCTGGCCGGCGTCGCGGGTCCGGTAGACGCGGGCCTGGCCGTCGGGGGTGCAGCGGAACTCGTCGGAGTCGAGCGGGATGATCCAGGCGGTGTCGGGGTCGGCGGGGTGGGCGACCATTGGGAATCCGAAGTCGCTCGGCACCCCGTTGGCCATGTCCACCCAGCTCTCGCCGGCGTCATCGCTGCGGTACAAGCCCCAGTGGTTCTGGAGGTAGAGGCGTTCGGGCCGCCCGCCGGCGGGGGCGATCTTGTGGACGCACTGGCCGAACTCGGGGTACTTGTCGGGCAGGAACGCGGCCCGGACACCGTTGTTGCTGGCCTTCCAGCTGTTGCCGCCGTCCTGCGTCCGGTACACCCCGCCGGTCGAGATGGCGATCCACATCCGCTCCGGGTCGGCCGGGTCGGGCACGATGGTGTGCAGGCAGAGCCCGCCGCCACCCGGCTCCCAGCGCGGCCGGTGGGGATGCTCCCACAGGCCTTCGACCAGCTGGAAGGTCTCTCCGGCGTCGTCGGAGCGGAACAGCGCGGCCGGCTCGACCCCCGCCCAGACGGTGTCCGGCCGGTCGTCGCCGGCCGGCTGGAGCTGCCAGACCCGCTGCAGGGCGGCGTCGGTCCCCGCCGGGAACCGGAGGTTCCCCTCGGCCGGGTTGCTCCAGGTCCGTCCCAGGTCGTCGGAGCAGCGAACCACCGCCCCCCAATGCCCGTGCTCGGTCCCGGCCAGCAGCCGCCGCCGGCCGCCGCGCCCGTCGAACCGGATGGCATACACCTGCTCGCCGGGGAAGTGCGGCCCGCTCGACCGCCAGGTCCTCCGCTCCGGGTCGCCCGCGAACAGGAAGGCGCCCTTCATCGTGCCGACGGT
>DATHIG010000102.1:0-9808 GCA_035490035.1 Actinomycetes bacterium | reverse complement strand
CTCGCCCTCGACCCGGCCACCCTTGAGGCGCTGGGTGAGCATCGGCGGCGCCAAGCCGAGGAGCGCGCGGTCATCGAACTCGCCGACACCAACGACCTAGTGTTCACCTGGCCGGACGGCCGGCCCCTGCATCCGGACCTGATCACCGACTGGTTCCAGCGTCACGCCAAGCGGGTCGTGTGGGAGCAGGACGGACGCACAAAAGTCGGCCTGCCGCCGATCCGCCTGCACGACGTGCGGCACAGCTACGCGACCGCGGCGCTAGCCGCCGGCATCCCGGCCAAGATCGTCAGCGAGCGGCTCGGCCACGCCAACGTTCAGATCACCCTCGACACCTACAGCCACGTCATCCCAGGCCTGGACGAGCATGCGGCAGCGACCGTCGCCCGGCTCATCCTCGAAGGCTCAGAGACCGCTTCCATGGGCTCGCCCGGCAGCGATGCTGCCAATTCTGCTGCCAAAACGGGCGACGCCCCCCACTCTCGAAAGGAGGTGAGGGGCGAAGTCCCTGGTGAGCTTGGTGGCGGGGGAGGGATTTGAACCCTCGACCTCTGGGTTATGAGCCCAGCGAGCTACCAGACTGCTCCACCCCGCGGTGCGGCCGCGAAGGTAGCACAGTGGGGTCGGGGTCGCAACGGATTGGGCGGTGTTAGGGGGCGGCGGTTGTGGTGGTGGTGGTTCGGTTGCCGGAACCGTTGCCGCCCTGGGCTCGCAGGGCCTGTTGGAGGAGGCTGGCCATTCGTTCGATGTTCCGCTGGTAGCCGGCGAGGTCGCCGTTCTTCAGGTCCTGCTGGGCGGCCTTGTAGGCGGCGTCGGCCTGTTGCAGGAGCTGTTGGACGTTCCCGGTCGCCGGGGTTGGCGTGGGTGTTGGGCTGCCGTCGGCTGGGGGTGGAGTCGGCTGCTGGTCGCCGATCACCTGGGCGACCGCTTCCTTGAGGTCGGTGGCGTAGCCGACCTCGTTGTTGTAGTAGACGGCGACCTTCTGGAGCAGCGGGATCGAGTTGACCGCCGAGCTCTGGACGAAGATCGGCTGCACGTACAGCAGCGACTCCTTCACCGGGACGATCAGCAGGTTGCTGAGGATGACCTTGGAGCCCTGCTGGTTCAGCAGGGTCAGCTCTGAGGTGATCGTCGGGTTGGCGAGGATGCGGGCGTTGACCTGGGTGGGCCCGAAGATCTGGCGGGACCGGTCGAGGCTGAACAGGGTCAGCTTGCCGTAGTCCTCGGGGTCGGAGTCGGCGGCCAGGTAGGAGACCATGTTCTCCTTGCCGTTGGGGGTGAACGGCATCACCAGCACGAACTCGGGTTCGGTGCGTTCCGGCAGCTTGGTCAGCAGATAGTACGGGCGGGCCTTGACCGAGGTGGCGGCGGCCAGTCCGCCGGTGTCATCCTGGCGGCGGATCTCGCCGGCGCGGTCGTCGGGCAGGGCCCAGAAGTCTTCCTTGGAGTAGAAGTCGTCCGGGTTGCCGATGTGGTAGCTGGCGTAGATCCAGGTCTGGATGGAGAACAGGTCCTCCGGGTAGCGCAGGTGTGCGTCCAGGCCCTCGCTGATCTCGCCCTTGCCGGCGAACAGGTTGGGGAAGGCTTTGCGCCAAGCCTGCAGGATCGGGTCCTTCTCGTCGAAGGCGTAGAGGGTGACCTCGCCGGTGTAGGCGTCGACCACGGCCTTGACCGAGTTGCGGAGGTAGTTGCCGACCCCCTGCACGCCGCGGCTGCCGAGCTCGTTGCGGCGGGCGGCGTCGGCCAGGTCGACGCGCTGCGCGTAGGGGTAGTTCGCGGTGGTGGTGTAGCCGTCGCGCACGAACTTGATCCGGCCGTCGACGACCACCGCGTACGGGTCACCGTCCCACTGGAGGAACGGGGCGGCCTTCTCGACCCGGTCGCGGATGTCGCGGTTGAACATCATCCGGGACTCGTCCTTGATGTTGCCGGAGATCAGCAGGTTGATGTCCCGGAAGCGGACGGCGAAGGCGAGCCGGCGGCCGATGTCGGAGAGCTGCACGCCGCCCGTGCCCTCGTAGTTGAACAGGGTGGTGGGCTCGCCCTCGGCGCCGAGCGACGGAGCGTCGTACTCGCCCTGGGCCGAGTTGACGACGACGTACTCGGGAGAGTTGGGCGGCGGCTCCCCGAAATAGACGCGCGGCTGCTTGACCGGGATGTCGGCGTCCTCGAGGTCGAACTCGCGGACGATGAAGTCGGGCTGGCCGCCGGCGGAGGCGGTGTTGACCTGGACGGCGACCATGCCGTAGCCGTGGGTGTAGGCCAGGTGGAGGTTCTGCCAGGTCTTGGCCTCGTCGGCGAGACCGTTGGGGTCGACCTCGCGGACCGAGATCATCACCTGGCGTTGCTGCCCCTTGACCTGATAGCGGTCGACGTCGACGTCGGTGAAGTTGTAGTACTGGGCGATGGCCTGGAGGTTGCGCACGGCCGGCCGGAGGATCTCGGGGTCCCACAGACGGATGTTGTCGACGGTGGTCTGGTTGTCCTCGATGTCCTTGGTGGTGAGGTCGCCGCTGGCCGGGAACTGCTTGGTCGAGACCTCGCCGAGGTTGAACGACTTGCGGGTGGACTCGATGTTGCGCTGGATGTAGGGCTTCTCCCGCAGCAGCTCCTGGGGCTCGACCCGGAAGCGCTGGAACACCGCGGGGATGATCCCCCCGACGATCAGCGACACCCCGGCCAGCAGCACGATGCTGAACAGGGGCACGGCCAGCCCGCCGCGGCGGGCGCCCCAGAAGAACAGCAGCGCGCAGATCAGCGCCACCCAGAACAGCATCTGCAGGGCCGGCAGCTGCACCTTGACGTCGGTGTAGGAGGCGCCGGCGACCACCCCCCGGGTCGAGAACACCAGCTGGTACTTGTCCAGCAGGTAGCCCCAGGCCTTGAGGGCGACGATCAGCCCGAGCAGCACGCACAGGTGGGACTGGGTCTGGGGGGCGATCCGGTTGGTCTCGGCCTGGGGACGGATGCCGCCGAGCACGTAGTGGCCGGCCGCGACCAGGATGGTGGTCAGCACCAGGGTGGTGAACAGCCAGCCGAACACGGCCCGCTGGAACGGCAGCTCGAACACGTAGAAGGAGACGTCGCGGTTGAACAGCGGGTCGCGGTCGCCGAACGGGACCCGGTTGCGCCACAGCAGGAAGGCCTGCCACAGGCCGGAGGCCTGTAGCCCGACGACCAGGCCGAGGAAGGCGGCGATGCCAAGGCGCAGCGGGCGCAGGTACGGGGAGAGGACGGCCCTGGCCCGTTCGACCTGGGGGCGGGCAACGACGCTGAGCCCGTAGCGCGGCGCCAGCCGCTCGACCATCCAGAGGTTGACGCCGACGATCAGCGCGGTGCCCAGCCCGGCCAGGAACCCGATGAACGCCTTGGCCCGCAGCATGCCCCAGAACAGGCCGGCCTTGTCGATCTCCCTGAACCACAGCAGGTCGGTGTAGAAGCGCGAGACGCTGCCGACCGCGGCCAGAGCGAGGAACGCCAGCAGCAGGACGGCCAGCGTCCAACGGCGGGGGGGACGGCGGGCTGCGACCACGTCAGGGACCTTTCTACGGGCGCTGCTACGGGTGCTCCGATTGCATTATTCAGACCCTAGCACGGGCGTTCCGGCTGGGTTGGGGGAGCCGATGGCGGCTTTGCCCGTACCCATCGGCGGGGCACGGGCGCCTGCTACCTGGAAGGCAGGTTCCCTGGCCGCGAGCGGCGTGGGGGCACCCGTCCGGTCGGCGCCGGCGGCGCTGACCGGCTCCCGGAGCCAACCCCGACCGGTCCCGGGGTTGGCTCCGGGAGGAATCGGCCACCCCCGGCCCGACGCCGGCGGCTAACAGCCGGGCGCGGTGGCGGTGGCCACGGGCTGGCGCAGGAAGCGGAGGGCCTCCTCCAGGCTCGACACCTTGACCAGGCGAAGGCCGTCGGGCACCCGGCCGCGCACGTCGCCGCAGTTGTCGGCGGGGATCAGGAAGGTCGTCACCCCGCGGCGGCGCACGGCGATCAGCTTCTCGGCAACGCCCCCGACGGGCAGGACCGACCCGTCGAGGGTGATCTCCCCCGTTCCGGCGATCCGGCGCCCTCCGGTCAGGTCCTCGGAGGTGAGCCTGTCGATGATCGAGAGGGCGAACATCAGCCCGGCCGACGGGCCGCCGATGTTCTCGGTCTCGATCGTCACCTTGACCGGCAGGTCGGGGAACAGGTCGCGCAGCACCACCCCGACCCGTGGCTGGTTGTCGGCGGCCTGGACCTGCACCGACACCTCTTTGCTTGCCTTGCCGCGCGTCACCCGGAAGGCGACCCGCTCACCGACCCGGTGGCCGGTGATCGCCTTTCGCACCTGGTCGGTGCTGGTCACGGCCCGGTCGTCCACCTCGACGATGCGGTCGCCGGTCTCCAGCTTGCCGTCGGCGGGGGCGCCCGAGACGATCTGGGTGACCTCAACCCCTCTGGGCTCGATGTCGTAGCCGAGCTCGCGCAAGGCGACCACCTTGGCGGTCTCCTTGGACAGGTCCATCAGGGCGACGTTCTCCTTGTCGATCTCATCGGTGCTGTCGTCCTCCGGGAAGACCTGGGTCCGCGGCAGCAGCTGCACGTCCCGGTTGGCCAGGTCGAGCAGGGCCTCGTAGAAGCGGACGTTGTCGTCCACCCCGACCGAGGTGAGGTACAGCTTTCCCTTGGAGTCGTAGACACGCGTGCCCTGGACCTTGATGCGGACCAGCACGTCCTCCATCGGGCCGGGGCTGAGGACGACCACCGGCAGCTTGTAGAAGTTGAGCGCGAAGACCAGGGCGACCAGCGCCAGGACGCCGACGCCGGCGGTCACACGCTGCCGCACCCGCTACCTCCTACCGCTGAGGGTCATGGTCACGATTGTTGCATCAGGCCGGGCGATCGGCCGGCGGTCAGCGCCGGGCCGGCTCGTCGGTGAACAGCGGCGCCAGCTCGTCGAAGTCCTCGAGGATCCGGCCTGCCCCCAGCACGACGCAGGCCAGGGGAGCCTCGGCCAGGTGGACGGCGACCTGGGCCTCGTGGGCGATGCGGGTGTGGAGGCCGCGCAGCAGGCTGGCCCCGCCGGTCAGGTAGATGCCCTTGTCGAGCACGTCGTTGGCCAGCTCGGGCGGTATCTCGGCGAGCGTTGCCACCACCGCCTGCACGATCTGGCCGACCGGCTCCTCCAGCGCCTCGCGCACCTCGGCGGCGGTGACCAGCACCGTCTTCGGCAGCCCCGTGGCCAGCTCCCTGCCGGTGACCTCGGCCGGCTGCTCACCGGGTTGCGGGTAGGCCGACCCGATGGCGATCTTGACGTGCTCGGCGGTGCGCTCCCCGACCACGATGGCGTACTCGTGCCGGATGTGGGTGGTGATGGCGGCGTCCATGTCGAAGCCGGCCACCCGGATCGCCTTGGCGGCGACGATGCCGCCAAGGGAGATGCAGGCCACCTCGGTGGTGCCGCCGCCCACGTCGACCACCACGTGGCCGGCCGGCTCGTGCACCGGCAGGCCGGCCCCGATGGCCGCCGCCATCGGTTCCTCGACCAGGTAGGCGGCCCTGGCCCCGGCGTGCAGGGTCGCCTCCTGCACGGCCCGCCGCTCGACCTCGGTGATGGCCGAGGGGACGCAGATCAGCACCCGCGGCTTGCCGAACCGACCGGTGCCGACCCGATCGAACAGCATCCGGATCAGCCGGGCGGTGGTGTCGAAGTCGGAGATGGCCCCGCCCCGCATGGGCCGGACGGCCACGACATGGCCGGGCGTGCGGCCGATCATCGCGTAGGCCTCCTCGCCCATGGCCAGGATGTCGCCGGTGCGCCGGTTGATGGCGATCACCGTCGGCTGGTCGAGGCGCACTCCCCTGCCCCTGGCGTAGATCAGGGTGTTGGCGGTGCCCAGGTCGATGGCGAGGTCGCGGGCCACGGCCGCTACATGGGGCCGGTGGGGCGCCGTCCCGCGGTCGGGCGGCGACGGGCCGCCTGCCTGGCCGAGCGCGAGGCCCTGGCCTGGCGTCTGGCGACGGCGAGGGCGGCGGCCAGGGCGAGCCCGGCCGCGGCCCCCCGGTAGACGTCGCCCCGCCGGACCTGGACCCCGCCGACCAGCATGCCCTCCGGCACCTGGCCGCCGGCCTCGGCGAACGCCTGGGCGCTGGAGCGGGTCGGTGCCCAGCCGGCCTCCCGGAGCCGGGTGTTGTCGAGCACCCAGGGATGCATCTGGTAGTTGAGCTCGCCCGCCGCCGTGGCCGACATCCCGGCCCGCCACAGCCGCTCGGCGGTTGACAGGGCGACCCGCCGTGGCAGCTCGAGGCGGCGCCGGCCGGCCGCCTTGGCGGCCTCCCGTGCCCCGACCCAGTCGTCGGGGGCGACGTTGTAGATCCCCGACAGCCGGCCCGAGACGGCCAGGACCAGGGCGGAGGCGGCATCGGCGGGGGCAAGGCACTGCAGCGGCGGGTCGTAGCCGCGGACCCCGACCATGGCCGGCGCCATCAGGGTGCGGGACAGGAAGGTGCCCCAGCCCGGCGCCCACACCCCGGCGCCGCGCAGCACCACCACCGACGGGCCGGACGCGCCGTTGCCCGACGCCCCCTCCAGGGCGATCCGTTCGCTCTCATTGAGCCCCCCGGGTCCCCCGGCCGCCAGGGCGATCCGTTCGCTCTCGGCGAGCACCCCGGCGGCCGGGAAGTCGGGGTTGGGCCGTGGCGGCTGGGTCTCGGTGAGCGGCACCGGGTTGTCGGGATGGGCGCCGTAGACCACCCCGCTCGACCACAGCACCACGGTGCCGGCCCCGGCGGTGGCCGCCAGCGACCGCCTGGTGCCGTCCAGCACCCGGGCTCTGCGGCCCTCCTCGTTGCGGTCGCCGGCGTCGATCAGTGGGAACAGCACCAGCGCGTCCACCCCGGCCAGGGCGTCGGCGAAGGTCGGGTCGCCCGGTCCGGCCTGGACGAACTCGAACTTGGGCCCGAGCAGCGGCGGCTCGTGCCTCGACAGCCCGAGCACCCGCTCGACCGCCGGGTCGTCCTCCAGTGCCAGCGCCAGCTCCCTCGCCGCCGGGTGCAACGCCCCGACCAGCGCAACCGTCCGTGCCAAGGTCCTCACCTCTCGTCGGTATCCGATCACCCAGGCTACCCATGAAACGCGAGGCTCGATCCGGCTCCCTCCGCCACGCAACAGCGCCTGTGCATGGCCAAGCTGATCCGGAACTTCACGAGGCGTCGCGAGTAGCATGAACCACATGACTGAATCACCGGGCGGAGGCGACTTCTTCGGGCGCATCCCGCTGTTCCGCGAGTTCGCCAGGCTCATGGCCACCGGGGACGGGCCGGTCAACTGGGAGCTGGCCCGCCAGGTGGCGGTGGCCACCGCCGCGGGTGCCGACGAGCTCGGCATGGTCCCGCAGCTGCCCCGCCCGGCGGCCACCCCCGACCCGGGTGAGACGCGCGCCTGGGACGACCGCCTGCGCCTGGCCGAGCTCTGGGTCGACCCGGTGACCAGCCTGCCGGCCCCCGGTGTCGCGCTCGGCGCCCGACCGGTGAGCCGCCCCGACTGGGCCGAGGCCGTCCTGCCCGGCTTCGCCCCCCTGGTCGAGCCGGGCGCCCGCCGGGTCACCGAGGCCCTCGGCGCCGGGGCCGGGGCCGGGATGGGGCAGCCGGGGGTCGGCGACATGATCGGCCGGGTCGGCGGGCTGGTCGCCGGCCTCCAGGTCGGCACCCTGGTCGGTCAGCTGGCGCGTTCCGTGCTCGGCCAGTACGAGCTGGCCATGCCGGCCGCCGACCCGGCGAAGGTGCTGCTGGTGCCCGAGAACGTGCTCGCCTTCGAACAGGCCGCCGGCCTGCCCGGTGACCAGCTCCGGCTCTGGCTGGCCTGCCACCAGGTGGCCGGCCAGCGGCTGCTCGCCGGGGTGGCCTGGCTCCCCGACCAGCTGCGCCGGGTGGTTGACGACATCGCCCTCCAGACCGAGCCCGACGCCTCGGGCCTGATGGACCGGCTGCAGTCGATGGACATCGCCCGCCCCGAGGCGCTCCAGGAGCTGCTCGAGGGTGGCGAGCAGGGGCTGCTCGGCCCGCCGACCGCCGCCCTGCAGGCGGCCACCGGCCGGCTCGAGGTGCTGCTCGCCCTGACCGCCGGATACCTGCTGGTGACCTGCGGGCGGGCCCTGGAGGGCCGGCTCCCGGGCCTGGCGGCCATCGAGGCCGCGATCGGCCGGCGCGGAACCGACCCGCAGTCGCCCGCCCACCTGTTCGCCATGCTGCTCAGGGCCGACCCCGACCGCGCCGGCGCCGCCAGGGGCGAGCGCTTCTGCCGGGAGGTCCTGGCCGCCACCGACATCGAGGGCCTCGACCGGCTCTGGTCGCACCCCGACTTCCTGCCCACCAGCGAGGAGCTGGACGTGCCCGGGCGCTGGCTGGAGCGGGTCGGCCTGGTCGGCGGCGACGAGGTCGACCTGGACGAGGGGCTGCGCGCCCTGCTGGAGGCCGACGACCAGGAGCCGGGCGGGGACGGAGCCCCGGACGGCGGCGACAAGCGCCCACCACCCCCGCCCGAACCCCAGTAGGCGGCTGCCAGTAGGCGGCTGCCAGTAGGCGGCTGCCAGTAGGCGGCTGCCGCCGGCGGCGATCCCGCCGGCAGCCGCGCGCTCAGGTGGTGGCCCGCCAGCCGGAACCTCAGGATCTGGTGACGCTCGAGGCGCAGCACCGTGACCTCCAGGCGCCTGTCAGTCCCCGTCCTCCTCCATCCCCTTGGCGATGAGGAACCCGCGGGCCCGCTCGCTCAGCGGGTATCGGTCGACCAGGCGCCAGAACGCCGGCGAGTGGTCGGGCACGGCCAGGTGGGACAGCTCGTGGACGAGCACGTAGTCACGGACCCAGGGCGGCCAGGGGACGAGCCGGTCGGAGAGGCGGATGGTGCCGTCGTCGGGGGTGCAGGAGCCGTACCGGGCCCGCATGTTGCTCACCCAGCACACCGAACGCGGCTCGACCATGCCTTCCAGGTAGCGGCGGGCCAGCAGCCGGGCTCGCCGCTCCAGCTCCTCGTCCCCGGGGACGACCCGGCGGGCGCGCCGCTCCAGGCGCTCCAGCATGGTGGCCACCCAGTGGTCCTCCTCGCGCCGGCTCATCCGTGCCGGCAGCAGGACGACCACGGTCTCCCCCTGGCGGTAGGCGGTGACGGTCTTGCGCCGGCGCGGGCTGCGCACGACCTTGACCGGTGGCCGGCTCGAGCCTGGTGACGGTGGTGTGCTCATCGCCCGGAGTATCGCACCGGGTCACGACACCAGGTCCGCAACTTTTTCCTGTCCACAGCGCCTCCTGTGGCTTTGGAGCAGGTCGTCCTGAGCAAAGCAGTTTCTGGTTCCGCCGCTCGTCCCCAGGCATCCGCCGGGTTGTCCACAGCCCGCCCCGCGGCCATCAACAAGGATGCCCGAGTTGTCCCCAACGTCATCCACAGGCCACGGTACGTTCGCGTTGACGCCCCCCAACCCGCATGCGATCGTGCTCGACGACACGAGACCCCCGGAGACACAACGGCTCTCGCTCTGTAAGGGGAAGGCAGAGCGCGAACCCGAGTTCCCCGGGGGTTTCGTGAGCTATGAGCGGGGAGAACGCTCTCGCGCCGCCCGCTGGGGAACCTGGGCATTCCAGGCGTAGCGCGGATGACCCTGGCATGCTGGAGACGTTTCAGGCTCGGGGCTTGAGGTCGCCGTGACGCGATGGCCAGCGCGAAAGGAGCCAGCATGGTCACTGACCGCGACCAGCCCACCGTCGCGCTCGACCCGGGTCGGCCCATGCCGCTGGTCGGCCTCGGCACCTGGCAGATGACGGGGGCGCGCTGTGAGAC
>DATHIG010000101.1:0-3074 GCA_035490035.1 Actinomycetes bacterium | reverse complement strand
CGGGACCAGGAAACTCCCCAGCAGGATGATGGTCGGGACCAGGTTGACGTTCTGGGTCACAAAGGTGACCACCACCGCCGCCACCCACAACCCCAGACCACCAACAAACATCCCCAGCCAAGGCCGCCCCCCCACCACGTCCCCCTCCCAGACCCGGACCCGGTCCCGGTGATGGCCGTGTTCGTGGTTGCAGCAGCAGCTGCCGTCTGCGTCATGTCACGCTCCTTGCTAGGCGGGCGGCGAGGTGAGCCTTCGTGCCAACGAGAGTGGCGCGATGGTGGTCGGGTGTCTTCAACGCCAGCGGCCATCCTTCCTGCCTGCTGGCTGGAATCCCGGGCTACCTGCCTACTGTCCCTTGGTCTTCGGGCCGCCGGCGCCAAGCTGTTCTTGCTGGTGGACCACAGCGGTGGGGCGCAGCGGGTCGGGATGGTCCCGCGTGACACCAAGCTGCTGGTGTTCGGGAACCCGGTAGGTGGCACGCCGGCCATGGTGGCGTCGCCACTGGCCGCCGCGCCAGGCAAGGCTGCAGGAGCCACCACCGGGGTCCGGTCCTATCATGGGCCGAGCCTGTCACGGGCCGGAGTTCCTTTGCGCTCGTCGCATGGCCCGGTCGAAGGACACCACCGGAGGTTGATGCAAGGGATGGATGAGGAGCGGGCGCGTGCCCTGTTGAACGAGGAGCGCCATCGGCTCGAGTTGCTCCTGACGTCGGTGGAGGCCGACCACGACCGTGTCGCCCCCGCCGACGAGGTTTCCGAGGACCTGGTCGACGGCGCCGACCGGCGGACCTTGGAGGAGACCGACGAGGCGGTCGCCAGGCAGCTCAAGAGCCGGATGGAGGCGCTGCTGCGAGCTGAGGGCCGCCTGGCTGCGGGAACCTACGGCCGCTCGGTCCTGAGCGGCCGGCCGATCCCCGACGAGCGGCTCGAAGCGTTTCCGCTGGCCGAGCTGACCGTCAACGAGGAGGCCGCCCAGGAGCGCGCTGACCGGCCCTTCGTCGAGGCGGTGGAGCGGGCCGCCGACGGCCAGGACGGCGCCACCCTGGACGGCGAGGACCGAGCCGGCCGCCTCCCCGACCACCTGGACGCCGCGCAGCTCGGCCTGTCGCGCGAGCCGTTCCAGGTCCTCAACGACCCGGCTGCGCAGGACAACCAGCTCGTCGAGGACGACGAGACGACCTTCGACGAGCCGCCGCCCGAGCGCGACCCGGCCATGCCTGCGGTGCCCGACGGTGTCCCCGAAGACGACACCGGGCGCATCCTGCCTCTTCCGGAGGGCCGCGGCGACCGGGACCAGCGAGGCATCGAGGAGCCCCCATGACCGAGATGTTCCCCGGCCCAGTCCCTCGGCGGGAGCAGGACCCGACCGAGCTTCCCGGCCTCGGCTTGCTGATTGACCACGGCGGATAGTCCCTGTGTCCTGGGTTGCATCCAAGCCGCGCATCGCCTGCGTGGCGTCCAGCTCGGCGCGGGCGCGCGCCGCTCAGGCCGAGCTCGTGGCCCGCTATGACCTGGTCCATCCCGGCGACTGCGACGTCATCGTGGCCCTCGGCGGCGACGGCCTGCTCCTCCACACGATCCACGAGCACTTCCAGCTCGATCGGCCGATCTTTGGGATGAACCGCGGGACCGTCGGATTCCTCATGAACCAGTACCGGCCAGAGGGCCTGGTCGAGCGGGTGGCCGCGGCCACGCCGATCATTGTCCACCCGCTGAGGATGACAGCGACCTACGCCGACGGGAGCGTGTCCCACGCCCGCGCCTTCAACGAGGTCGTCGTGATCCGCTCCTCGGTCCACTCGGCCAACATCCGCCTGTCGATCGACGGGGCGGAGCGGATGGCGAAGTTGGTGGGTGACGGCCTGATCGTCGCCACCGCAGCCGGCAGCACCGCCTACAACCTCTCGGCCCACGGGCCGATCATCCCACTGGGCTCCAACCTGCTCGCCGTCACCCCGGTCAGTCCGTTCCGGCCGCGGCAGTGGAAGGGCGCCCTGGTGCCCCACACGGCCGAGATCGTCCTGGAGAACCTGGATGCCGACAAGCGGCCACTGGCCGCGACCGCCGACTTCCACGAGCTGTTCAACGTCGTGGCGGTCACCGTCCGGGAGGACACCTCGGCCACCGTGCAACTGCTGTTCGACACCGACCACTCGCTCGAGGAGCGGATCATCGCCGAACAGTTCCTGGGCTGATCACCAGCAGCCAGGTGCCGCTGATCGCCGTCCAGCGCCCTGCTGGGCGTCCTTGGGGTCCACAGGCCTGCGTGGCGCTCCAGCCGGCCGGCGCGGGATAGCATCGGCGCCATGACCCCGAAGCCAGGAGGCCCGATGGCGGACGAGCCTCCGCTGCGGGTGGAGCGCCGGGAGGAGTTGGTTTGGCTGCTTGTCCAGGCAGCTGAGCTGGAGCACGGGCTGATGTGCGAGTACCTGTTCGCGCAGTTCACCCTCAAACGGACCCAGCAGGAAGGGCTCAGCGACGAGCAGCTGGCCAAGGTGGCCGCCTGGGAGACCGTGATCGTCGATGTGACCAAGCAGGAGATGCTCCACCTGGCTCTGGCCACCAACCTGCTCACCGCGATCGGGGCGGCGCCCCACCTGCACCGGCCGAACTTTCCGATCCTGTCTCGCTGGTACCCACCCGGGGTTCAGATCGCGCTGGTCCGGTTTGGCGAGCGGGCCCTGCGCCACTTCATCTACCTGGAGCGCCCCGAGGGAATGGACCTGAACGACGCCGAGGGCTTCGCCGCCGCTGGCCAGGCCCAGCCGCTGACCGACGGCGACCATTTGATGGCCGTCCCGGAGGACTACAAGACGGTTGGCCACCTGTACCGCGGCATCGAGCAGGGCCTGGAGCGGCTGGTGGAGCGTCACGGCGAGGGTGGGGTGTTCATCGGACCGCCCGGTGCGCAGGCGACCACCGAGGTGTTCGAGTGGCCGGAGCTGACCGCGGTCACCGATCTGGCCTCGGCCGCGGCTGCCATCGAGCTGATCGTGGAGCAGGGCGAGGGCGCCCGCGGCGACTGGCGCAACGCCCACTTCGGCACGTTCGTCGCCCTGCTGGACGACTACCTGG
>DATHIG010000100.1:0-2590 GCA_035490035.1 Actinomycetes bacterium | reverse complement strand
CGGCCCTCGCCGAGTCAAGTGGGTTCAGCCACCAGATACGTGACGGACAGAAACGATTCCGGCAACTCCGGGCGGCTACTGTCTAGTGGCGTGTTAGGTAATTAAGTTTACGTATGCATGGGATACTGAGTCGTGGCTGGTGCGACCGCTGAACCCTTGCTGCTGCGGGACAACGACCGAGAAGAGCTGGTTGTGCTGACCCGGTCGAGTTCGGTGGGTGCGGGCTTGGCCGCTCGGGCCCGGATCGTGCTGTTGGCCGCCGAGGGCACGCCGAACGTGGAGATCGCCCGGCTGGTGGGGGTGAGCCGGCCGACGGTGAACGCATGGCGGACCCGGTATGCCGAGCGCGGGCTGCCTGGGCTAGCCGAGGAGAAACGGTCCGGCCGGAAGCGGTCGATCGATCAGCGTCGGATTGTGGCGGAGACGTTGAGGCCGCCGCCGGCAAGCCTGGGAGTCACGCATTGGTCGTCGCGACTGCTCGCCAATCGGCTGGGCACCAGCCACGTCACCATCGCCGAGGCCTGGAAGCGGTACGGGGTGAAACCGTGGAAGGCCGAGACCTTCAGGTTCTCCACCGACCCTGAGCTGGAGGCCAAGGTCACCGACATCATCGGCTTGTACCTGGCGCCGCCGGAGAACGCGATCGTGTTGTGTTGCGACGAGAAGTCCCAGATTCAAGCGTTGAACCGGACGCAGAAGACCCTGCCGATGCAGCCCGGGCATGCCGAGCAGCGCACCCACGACTACGTGCGGCACGGCACCACCACCTTGTTCGCCGCATTGGAGATCGCGACCGGCAGGATCACCGGGGTGTGCAAGACCCGGCACCGGCACCAGGAGTTCCTGGCGTTCCTCAAGCACGTCGCCCGGGCCTACCCCGACGATGAGCTGCACCTGGTGATGGACAACTACGCCGCCCACAAGCACCCGAACGTCAATGCCTGGCTCGCCGGCAACCCCAGGATCCACGTCCACTTCACCCCCACCTCCGGATCCTGGCTGAACCTGGTCGAGGTCTGGTTCGGCATCATCGAACGCCAAGCCATCCACCGCGGCGCGTTTCCCTCGGTCCGCGATCTCATGATCAAGATCCGGGCCTTCATCAACGGCTGGAACGACCGCTGCCATCCATTCATCTGGACCAAGCCCGCCGATCAAGTCCTCGAGAAAATCAAACGTAAAAAGAACTCGCTAACGCGCCACTAGAAGCACCTGATGCGCGACACTTTCACGCCAGTTGATCTGCGACAGATGGTCTAGGTTTCTGTGACCGTCCGCGGCGATCTGGCCTTGATCGTAATGGCCGGGCTGGTGGTGGTCCGGCGGACGATGTGGTTGTCGCCGTCGTCGAGCTCGATAGCCAGCGTGGTGTCGGAGACCATCACGGTGAGGGTCCGTCGGGCGTAAGCGCGGCCGACGCCGACGCGTTGACCACAGACCGACACGACGCCGGTGTGGTCGGCGAGGCGTTGCACCCGGATCGGTTCCAGCGCTGGCCGGGGCGGCGGTCCGGCTGGTCGTGCCCCGCGGAGCCGCAGCACCTGCTCGGTGGTGAGCGGGTTCGGGCGGGTCCGCAGCAGGGTTCTGGTGTCGAGGTCGAACAGCAGCATCGTGGTCGGTTCGATCCGAATGCCGACCCGCCGTCCGGCCAGGATCGCCGCACCGACCAGGATCTGCCCGCCGAGGGCGAAGGTGCCGGCCGGGGAGATGACCCGGTCCACCTCGACCGCCTCCCCATTGGTCTGGGTGGGGATTGGTGGCGGTCCGGCGTTGCGGGCGCCGCTGACGGCCAGCTTGTGCAGGTCGGCCACGGTCAGATGCGACGCCACGCTCTTCACCCGGCCGCCGGCGATGAGCAGATGAATCACCTCGGTGCTGGCCCAGAATCGCACGGTCAGCCCGGCCCGGGCGGGTCCGAGCCAGAACTGCCGGCCGGCCAGCCACATGTTGCCCGACGGCGGCACCATCAGGTCCAGCTCAACCGGTCCGCCCAACCAGGGGTCAGCGGCGGCCGTCGCTTTCTCGACGGGGCTGCCCACGGATGCGGTCTCCGCAGGCGGGACCGGCACCAGGGTGGGCGGCAGCCACAGCTCGACCAGCTGCCGCTGCTCGTCGGGGACCGGGCGGAACCGGTCGGTCGGGGTGACCGGCTGTTTGTCGTCGAGGGCCTGGTGCGGCCGGTCGATGTTGTAGTCAGCGACCCACGCATCGACCGCCGCCTGGGCCGCGGCCAGCGAGGTGAACGGCGCTGCCTGGTCGAGGAAGTCGGCCGCAGCGTGCCGTGGAATCTCTCCACCTTGCCGTTCTGGTTCGGGGAGAACGGGTCGGTCAGCCGGTGCTTGATGCCGTTCTTGCGGCAGATCCGGTCGAACATCACCTCCCCGCCCTTGCCGAACCGGTCGGTGAACTGTTTCCCATTGTCTGACTGGACTTCCTCCGGGATCCCGAACCGGGCCAGCGCCTCAGCGAACGCGACGCAGACGGCTCGGGCGGTGGCCCGCTCGACCACCTTCGCCATCACGCAGAACCGGGAATGATCGTCGACCCCGGTGACGATCTTGGCCTCTCGCGCTTCCCCGGTGACCGGGTT
>DATHIG010000099.1:0-2866 GCA_035490035.1 Actinomycetes bacterium | reverse complement strand
TCCGGATCGGCTCCTTAATGTGCGCGTAGAGCGGCTCGAGCTTCGCGCTGGAGAGATAGACGAACGACCTCATCCGCTTCTCGAGGTAGAACCTCTCGGGCGGCGCGGCGCCGATGCCTGTCATAAGGGCCTCCTGCCGCTGTTATGCACCGGCTCACAACTGCCGTCAAGACTGGGTGATCGCCACGCAAGACGCTGTGGTGTCTCAAGCCGTGACAGCGTCGGGGTGTCCCCGGCGGAGGTTGCCTGCGCGCCAGGCGACTCCGTGCGAGAGCCGCCTGTTGCTGCTGTCAACGACGGCCGAAAACTGACCCCCTGGCGACGGCTGAAAACTGACCCCCTGGTTGGTCATGATCGTTGGTTGGTGAGGTTGCGTCGTGGTCCGCCGGTGTGTTGGCGGGGGGTGTTCTCTGGTGTGCCGGCTCGCCGCCGGCGGTAGGCGGCTTGGCGGCAGGCGGGCGAGCAGAACCGCTGTGGGGAGCCGCGGGTCGGGTTGTGGTAGAGCCCGTCGATGGTGGTGATGACGGTGTGGCCGCAGGCCTGGCAGGTGAATCCAGAGCGGGCCAGCCCGTCAGGGGTGGGCGGCAAAGCGTCACGCATTCAGGGTCTCCTCCTCGCTGGTCGCGGCGGGGACACGGCCCAGGTCGCGGCCCCGGAGCCGGTAGGAGTCGCCTTTGAGCGCGATCACCTCGGCGTGGTGGACCAGCCGGTCGATCATGGCCGCGGCGACGGTGTCGTCACCAAAGACCTCGCCCCAGCGGCCGAACGGCTTGTTGCTGGTGACGATCAGGCTGGCGCGTTCGTAGCGGGCCGAGACGAGCTGGAAGAACAGGTTGGCGGCCTCGGGCTCGAAGGGGATGTAGCCGACCTCGTCGATGACCACCAGCGGGGTGCGGCCAAGCCGTGCGAGCTCGGCTTGGAGCTGGCCGGTGTGGTGGGCGTCGGCCAGGCGGGTGACCCACTGGGAGGCGGTGGCGAACGCCACTCGGTGGCCGGCCTGGCAGGCCCGGATGGCAAGCCCGATCGCCAGGTGGGTCTTGCCGGTGCCGGGCGGGCCGAGGAACACCACGTTCTCCTTGGCCAGGACGAAGTCCAGGGTGCCCAGGTGGGCGAGCTGCTGGCGTTTGAGGCCGCGGGCGTGGTCCAGGTCGAACTCCTCCAGGCTCTTGCGTGCCGGGAACCGCGCCTGGCGGATGCGGCCCTCGCCGCCGTGGGCTTGGCGGGCGGCGACCTCGCGTTGCAGGCACGCGGCCAGGAACTCCTGGTGGGACCAGCCCTCGGCGCGGGCCCGTTCCGCCAGCCGGTCGATCGAGTCGCGCAGGGTCGGCGCTTTGAGCGCCCGGGTCAGGAAGACCAGCTCGGCGGTCAGGTCCCGCGCGGTCGTTGCCATCAGGCCACCCCCTGGCCATCCAGGCCGAACAGCCGGTCGTAGTCACCCAATGAGCGGACCTCGACATCAGCGTCGGCGCCCGGGCTGCATGGCGGCAGCGTCTGCCGGTCTGCTCGCAACCTGGTGGCGGCCTGCCGGTGGATGGGATCGGTGAGCGTCTGATGCCGGGCCCAGCAGCGCTGGTGATCAGCGGCCAGCCGCCCGTCGTAATGGACCCGCACCCGGTCCAGGTCGGCGGCCACCTCGACCCGACGGCCAACCACCGAGGGATCCACCGAATAGTCGTTCGCGTCCAGCCGCACGTAGTAGTCGCGCGGCAGCCGCAGCGATGCGCGCCAGCCGGTGACCGGCGCGACCGGCGGCAGCGGCAGCATCGCGGCACGGTCCGCGCCGATCCGCTCGGCCGGGGCGCAGCCCAGCACCCGCCGGCGCCGCTGGTTAACCAGCGTGGTCCACGCGCCCAGCTGGGCGTTGAAGTCCGCAGGGCTGGTGAACACCCGGCCAGGCAGAAACGAGGTCTCCAGATACCCGTTGGCCCGCTCGACCAGCCCCTTGGCCTCCGGGTCCCCCGGATCGCAGATCACCACCTTGGCGCCCAGCACCCCACGGAACCCGTGCGCCTGCTCGGTCAGCACCGTCACCCGCCGGCGCCGCTTGCCGACCGCGCCCTCCCCGTCCCACACCAGCACCCGCGGCACCCCACCGAGCTGAACCAACAGCTGCCACCAGCCGGCGAACAGGTCCTCAGCGCACCGCGAGGGCAGCAGCCGGGCGGCCAGCCAGCGGGCATAGCCGGTCACCATCACCAGCACCGGCAGCCTGGTCGCCGACCTGGTCTGCCCGAACCCCACCGGCAGCGTGATCTCCGGGAACCACAAGTCGCACTGCGCCAGCTCACCCGCGTCATAGCTGGTCCGCGACGCCGGATCGGGCGGCAGATAGACCGGGCGCAGCTCCCGCACCCGACCCTTGAGCACCGTCAGCGACCGCTCCCAGCCGATCCGCTCGGCGATCACCGTTGCCGGCATCGTCGGCCACGCCGCCAGCAGCTCCCGGATCCGCGGCTCCACCGCGTCCACGACCGAGCCCCGCCCCTGCCGCTGGTACCGCGGCGGCCCATCGGCCTCCAACGCCCGCTTCACGGTGTTCTTGGAGACCCCCAACACCCTCGCGATCGCCTTGATCGGCATCCCCTCCGCCCGGTGCAACCGGCGGATCTCCGCCCAGTCCTCCACGTCCAGCACCCGCTTCCTCCCCAGCTCGACTCGAGCCAGGGTCCAGGAAGGGGTCAGTTTTCAGCCGTCGGTAGGGGGTCAGTTTTCACGCGGCGTCGACAGTGGGGTGGAGGTGAGGGGATTTGAACCCCTGGCTTCCTCCGTGCGAGTAATCGGCGGCTCACCGCCATGCCGACCAGCGTTTCCCCAGGTCGCGGCGGACCGTCAGGGGCCAAGTTATGTGGCGTGACGAAGGGCCGTA
>DATHIG010000098.1:0-3771 GCA_035490035.1 Actinomycetes bacterium | reverse complement strand
CAGTGTTGGCCGCCTGAGCGGAAAGCCACGACGGTGGTCACACGGCCTCCCCGGCCACGACAACGTCCCGGCCGGCCCGCAGGGCGTCGACCAGCCAGGCCCGTCGCGCCGGCGCGTCCCCGGCCACGACAACGTCCCCGTCGGCCCGCAGGGCATCGACCAGCCAGGCCCGTTGCACCGGCGTGTCCTCGACCACCACCGCCCGAACGGCCGCCGTCACCGCCGGTCCCCCGCGCGAGCGGTGGTGAGGGTGCCGAGCAGCCGGCCGACGATCTCGAGCAGCGCCTGCTGGTCGAAGTCCCCCTTGACCACGTAGGCGTCGGCGCCGGCCTCGAGGCCACGCCGCCGGTCGGCCTCGTCGGCCTTGGAGGTCAGGATGACCACCGGCAGACCGGCCAGCCTGGGCACGGCCCGGATGGCCCTGGTGAGCTCGAAGCCGTCGCACCACGGCATGTCCACGTCGGTGATGACCAGGTCGGCGGGGGCATCGGCGAGCATGGCCAGCGCCTCCTGGCCGTCGCCGGCGGTGCGTACCTGGTAGCCGGCCAGCTCGAGGATCGAACGCTCGAGCTCGCGGACGACGGCGGTGTCGTCGACGACCAGCAGGCTCGGCTGCCCGGTCGATGCCGGTGACGCCGGCTGGGCCGGTGAGGACTCCACCGCCCCGCGGACGCCCGGCCGGATCCACCTGGCCTGGTTGACCAGGCCGGAGGCGTCGAGCACGAGCAGGATCGAGCCGTCCGGCTCGACGCTGGCCCCGGCCAGCAGATCCAGCCGCGGCAGCAGCCGTCCCAGGTCCTTGAGGACGACGTCGCGCTGGCCGAGCAGCGCGTCGACCTGGAAGGCGTGCCTGCGGGTGAGGCTGGCCACGACCACCGCCGGCCCACCGTTCACGGCGGCCTCGTCCCCGGTTCCGAGCGTCCAGGCCAGGCTGGCGACGGGCAGCACCTGGTCCCGCACCCTGATGACCGCCTGGCCCTCGACGTAGTCCCCGGTCCAGCCGGCGGCCTCGCCGCTGACCACCGAGTGCATCGGGATGCCGTAGCGCCGGCCGGCGGCCTCCACCACCAGGCATGGGAGCACGGCCAGGGTGATCGGGACGCTCAGGCGGAACTCGGTGCCGGCACCGGGCTCCGAGCGCACCTCAACCCGGCCCCGTACCGAGGCCAGGCTGGTCCGGACGACGTCGAGGCCGACGCCCCGGCCCGACACCTCGGAGACTTCCGGCGCGGTCGACAGCCCGGAGCGGAAGATGGCATAGATCGCGTCGCCGTCGCCGGCGCCCTCCAGACCGTCCCCGGCCTCCCTGGCCCGCTCGCGGACCCGCTCCAGGTCGATCCCGCGGCCGTCGTCGGCCACCGTCACCACGACCTCGGAGCCGAGCTGCAGGGCACGCACCATGATCGATCCGGTCGGCGGCTTGTCGAGCAGCACGCGCTCGTCCGGTGGCTCGATACCGTGGTCGATCGCGTTGCGAACCAGGTGGAGCAGGGGGTCGGCGACCTGCTCGAGCACACCCCGGTCGAGCTCGGTCTCCTGCCCGCGCAGCTCCAGCTCGACCGTCTTGCCGAGCGTGCGGGCCAGGTCGCGGGTGGCCCGGCGCAACGGCTCGGCGATGGTGGCAAACGGGATCATGCGGGCCCGCAGGGTGCGCTGTTGCAGGTCTCCGAGGACCCGGGACAGCTCGTGGAGCTCGGGGACGCTGGCAGGCTCGACCCCCAGGCGCTCGGTGACCAGGCGTCCGAGACGCAGGGAGGCGGCCACCGCCTCGCCGACCAGGCGGACCAGCTCGTCCAGCCGCTCCACCGGCAGCCGGATCGTCTCCCCGACCCCCCGGATTCCGGCTCCCGCCGCCGCCGCGACCGGCTCGGGCGCGGCCGGCGTGGGGTCCGGCGGCGTGGGGTCCGGGGGTGTGGGGTCTGGCGAGGCGTGGTCCGGCGGCGTGGGGTCCGCCGGAGCGGGGTCTGGGGGCGGGGTCTGCAGGGAGACGACCAGCCGTTCGGCGTGGTCGGCGCGGTCGTCGCCCTCCAGGACGGCCGGGATCATCTCGCGGATCCCGTCCACGGCCCCGAGCAGGCTGTCCACCAGCGCCGCGGTGGCGGTGCGATCCCCGCGGCGCAGTCCCTCCAGCACCTCCTCGAGGGCGTGTGCGACCTGGAGCACGTCGGCGAAGCCCACCACGGCGGCGGCGCCCTTGAGCGTGTGGGCCTCCCGGAACACCGCGGCCAGCAGCTCCGGGTCGCCGGTCGTCGTCTCCAGCGCCAGCAGCAGCTCGCTCAGGGTCGCGAGCCGCCCCTCTGCCTCTTCGGCGAACATCCGGCGGAAGCGTTCCTCCTGGCCGGTGATGTCCATGTCAGCTCTCCGCGGCGACGTCGGCCGGGGCGAGCAGGACCATCGGGTCGAGCAGCACGGCGATCCGCTCCCCGGCGGCGTAGGCGGCCACCGTCCCCTTGCCGTGGGCGGGGCCGACCCGCCAGGCCAGCTCGGCGGGCTCGGGGGCGCCGGTGGTGGCCAGGCCGGCCGGCCCGTACCGGCTCTGGACCACGGCGGCGAAGCTGCAGCCGGGCAGCGGCCCAAGGCCGAGCAGCACCCCGGTATCCAGCAGCGGGATGATCTGGCCGCGCACGTTGAACAGCCCGCGGACGGTCGGGGGAGCGGCCGGCAGCGCGGTCACAACGGGGTCGGCCACGACCTCCTGGAACGCCGCCATGGGGAGCGCGAACCAGTCACGACCGACCAGCAGCAGGACCGAGCGCATCCTCGCCGCCTCAGAGCCGCTCGTTGGTGGTGACCGCCGCCTGCTCGAAGTTGGCCGCCAGCGAGGCCAGCTGGCCGGCGGAGGCCGCGATCTGCCGGGCGGTGGCCGACACCTGGCCGCTCGAGTTGGAGATCTGCTCCAACGTGACCACCACCTGGTCGGTCGCCGAACGCTGCTGCTGGGTGGTGAGCCGGACCCTGGCCGTGGCGTCGGCGACCTCGCCGAGCAGCGACAGGCCCTCCTGCATCTGCTTGGCGCTGCGCTCCATGTTGAGCACGGTCGCGTTGGACTCCGACTGGGCCCCCTCGATCACCTTGGCGATCTCGGCCGCCGAGGCCTTGGAGCGCTCGGCCAGTCGGCGCACCTCGTCGGCGACCACCGCGAAGCCGCGGCCGCCGTCGCCGGCCCTTGCCGCCTCGATGGCGGCGTTCAGGGCCAGCAGGTTGGTCTGGTCGGCGATCTCGTTGATCAGGGCCAGCGTCACGCCGACCTCGCTGACCCGCTCCACCAGGGCCAGGGTGCGCTCGCCGGAGGCTCTGATGTCGGACTCCGCCCGCTCCAGGTTGCTCCGGGTGGTGTCGGCCTGGGTGGCGACGTCGGCCACCGTCTCGGCGATCGACGCCGCCGCCCTTGCCAGCTCCTCCATGGTGGCCGAGGTCTCGGCGACCCCGCTCGACTGCTCGGCGGTGGTGGTGGCGAGCTGCTGGACCGCGGCCGAGAGCTGGTCGGCGTTGCTGCGCACGTCGGCGCCGGCCGAGCGGAAGGGCCGCGCGATGCTCCGCAGGACAAGCTGGATCAGCAGCACGGCGAAGGCGATCCCGGCCACGATCACCACCGCCGGCAGCAGGATCGTCAGCCGCCCGGTGCTGGCCATCGCCCGATCGGCCTGGGCGGCGCCACGCGTGATCTCCTGGCCGATCTCGTCGGCCAGCTGTTGGAGCCGCTGCTCGAGCCGCTGGCCCGTCGGCTCAACCTCCTGCTGGTTGGCCCGTTCGAGCTCGGCCAGCCTGCCA
>DATHIG010000097.1:0-2894 GCA_035490035.1 Actinomycetes bacterium | reverse complement strand
CTCGGCCGAGGACGGCCACTCCTCCCGGAACATCCGCTCCATGGCCCCGATCGCCCCGCCGATCCTGGCCACCGCCGGGAACCCGGCCTCGGCGTAGTCGATGGCCGGCTCCAGCGCCTCGCGCGGACGCAGCGTGCCGTGGTCGCGCAGCAGCAGCATCCAGGCGCCGAAGGCGCCGGGCACGCAGGCCGGCAGCAGCCCGGTGCCCGGGACCAGGTCGAGGCCGAGGTCGCGGAACCGCTCGATGCTGGCCGCCGCCGGGGCCGGGCCCTGCCCGTCCACCACCAGCACCCGGCCCTGCCCGGCAGGGGCGGCCAGGATCGGCACCTCCCCGCCCGGCCCGTTCAGGTGCGGCTCGACCACCTGGAGCACGAAGCCGGCGGCCACGACGGCGTCAAAGGCGTTGCCACCCCGCTCCAGCACCGCCATCCCGGTCGCCGAGGCCAGCCAATGGGTCGAGGAGACCATGCCGAAGGTCCCACGGAGCTCGGGACGGGTCGCGAACACGCCGCTAGCATATCCAGGGAAGACGGGCTGCTATCGCCGGCGGCGCCGTAATGGCTTGCGGGTTCGGCCGGGGGGCGCCGATCATCGTGGGCAGCCTCCGTTGCAAAGGACCTGTTCGCCATGCTCCGCGTCATCGACCTGACCGTCGAGGTGGGTCACCGCCTGCTCGTCGCCGAGGCGAGCTTCACGGTCGCGCCCGGCGACGTCGTCGGGCTGGTCGGACCGAACGGGGCCGGCAAGACCAGCCTGCTGCGGACCATCAGCGAGGCGGCCCAGTCGAGACGCCGCCCGGGGATTCACCTGGTCGGCCAGCTCGCCTGGCTGCCCCAGGAGTCACCGCCGACCACCGCCTCGACCGGCCTGGCCCGGCTGCTGTCGGCCCGCGGGCTCGACCAGGCCCGCCACGAGCTGGAGGAGGCGAGGCGGCGGATCGACCAGAGCACCGACGCGCGGGCCCGCGACCGGGCCATCAAACGGTTCTCGGGCCTGCAGGAGCGCTTCGAGGCCGGGGGCGGCTACCGGGCCGAGGCCGAGGCCCGCCGGGTCGCGGCCGGGCTGGGCATCCCGGCCAGCGGCCTGGACCGCCCCCTGGCCGGCCTTTCCGGTGGGGAGCGGCGCCGGGTCGAGCTGGCACGGGTGCTGCTCAGCCAGGCGACCACCCTGCTGCTGGACGAGCCGACCAACCACCTGGACGCCGACGCCAAGCGCTGGCTGGCCGGGTTCCTGGCCGACTTCAGCGGCGGCATCCTGCTGGTCTCCCACGATCTGCCGCTGCTGGACCGCGACGTCACCGGGGTGCTGGTGCTCGACCCGCTGACCGCCTCGATCGAGACCTACAAGGGAACCTGGACCCAGTACCTGGCGGCACGAGAGGTCCGGGCCATGTCCGAGGCCAAGCAGCGCAAGGTCCTGGAGCGCGACATCAAGCGGCTGTCGACCTTCGTGGAGAAGTACCGCCACGCCAACGAGACCATGGCCCGCCGGGCCATGGTCACCGAGCGCCGGGTCGAGAAGATGAAGACCCGGCTGACACCCGAGCGCAAGGGCGGGCGCAGGGTCGCGGTCCGGTTCCCCGACCCGCCGCCCTCCGGCCGCTTCCCGCTGGACGCGGTCGAGCTGTCCCGCGCCTACGGCGGGCCGCCGGTGTTCAAGCACGTCTCCTTCGACCTCCAACGGGGGGAACGGCTGCTGGTGCTCGGCCTCAACGGAGCCGGCAAGACGTCGCTGTTGCGCATCCTGGCCGGCATCGACCAGCCCGACGAGGGCGAGGTCCGGCTCGGCCACGGCGCCCAGCTCGGCTACTACGCCCAGGAGCACGAGGGCCTCGACCCCGAGGTCACCGCCATGGAGTCGCTGCGCGAGGTCGCCAAGGCCCCCGACGACGTGCTCAGAGGCGTCCTCGGCCACTTCCTGCTCGGCGGCGACCAGGCCTACCAGCCGACCCGCACCCTGTCGGGCGGCGAGAAGACCAAGCTCGCCCTCGCCCGTCTCGTCCTGGGCCGGCACAACGTGCTGCTGCTGGACGAGCCGACCAACAACCTGGACGTCCAGGCGGTCGAGGCCGTCCGCTCCGCGCTCGAGACCTACAAGGGCTCGGTCATCCTGGTCAGCCACGACACCCCGTTCGTGCAGAGCTTCGAACCCGACCGGGTCCTGCTCATGCCCGACGGCGCCCTGGACGTCTGGACCGAGGACTACCTGGACCTGGTCGCCCTGGATTGACGGGCGGTTGCTGGAGGACCACTGACTGGGGTCCCTGATCCATGTGGGGGGAGCTCCGGCTCCCGCCACCGCCACTCAGGAGCGCCTGTGCCAACGAATCCTCATTGCTCACCTATGCCTACCCCCTGAAGTCGCTGGCCGGGCCTCGGCGCGTTCCGGCGGAGCGCCACCGCTCCCCCTCGGGCCGGGCCGGGCAGCCGGCCGAGCGCCAACGGAAGGGCCGAGGGGTCCCCCCGGAACCCCTCGGCCCGCCTGCCCCCCCGGACCTGGGCCGCTGGCTCCGCTGTCCGCCGCCCGACAAGGCCGAAGCACAGGCCGAGCGCTGCGCCCGCCAGGTGCAGCAGCAGGCGGAGCCGGCTTGCTCTTGCGTTCGTTCAGCCCTCCCGATCGGTTCACTCGACGCGGGGAAGGGATTCCTCAGTGGACATTCCGGAACGAGGCTGCGGCGTGGTTGGGTAGCTCAGGCTGGTCGTGGGATGGTCCGCGGCCATGACCAGCCTTACCCGAAACCTTCAAACCGTGACTCGACCGGGCTGGTAACGCAGCGCCACCGCCCCCGACCGGAACTCCTGGCGGCCCACGAGCCTCAGCTGGAGCCGCTCGCTCAAGCCGGCGAACAATGTCGACCCGTGGCCCGCCAGGATGGGCTGCACGACAAACTCGTA
>DATHIG010000096.1:0-3041 GCA_035490035.1 Actinomycetes bacterium | reverse complement strand
CCGACGCCTCCGCTGTGGCTGGAGGGACGCTGCGCCTCCTTCAGGCAGACCGTGCCCTATCAGGCGTTCCAGGACCTGCTGCAGCGATGGCTGAGCCTTGGTCCGCACCCACCGCCCGACGAGGTACGACCGGCCGTGCGTGGGCAGCTCAAGGCGATGCCCGTCGATCGCCGATCGGCCGTGGAGCCCTTCCTCGCCGGCATCCTGGCCCTGTCCTCCCAATGGGGCGACACCCAGCGGCCGTTGGAGCTGCCGCCCGAAACCCTGCAGCAGCGGACGTTCGAAGCCGTCCGGATCCTCATTGAAGAGCTGGCGGCGAGTAGGCCGCTGGTTGTCGCGATCGAAGATCTCCAATGGGCCGACCCCACCTCACTTCAACTCGCCCGGCACCTCCTGGTCGTGGCCGAACGGGCCTCGGTGCTGCTGACCTTCACGGCCCGGCCCGAGCCAGGCCACGCCCTGTGGCAGTTGCGCGACGATGCGGTCCAACGGCTCGGCGAGCGAGCTTGGGAGCTGCCGCTGGATGTGCTGAGCGAGGGTGGGGACCAAGCGCTCCTGGAAGCCCTTGTGGGGCAGACAACGCTGCCAGCACCGGTCCAGGAACGTGTCCTGGCCAGTTCCGAGGGCAATCCGTTCTACCTGGAGGAACTGGTTCGCTCCCTGGTCAACGCCGGCGTCCTCGTCCGAGAGGCAAAGGGCTGGCGCTTCTTGCACGACGCTGCGGTCGAGGTCCCGGCTACGATCGAAAAGGTCGTCATGGCCCGAGTCGACCGCGTGAGCCCGCAGGCGTACGAGACGCTGGTTGCGGCATCGGTGCTCGGCCGCGAATTCGCCGTGCCGCTGCTGCAGGAGGTGCTCGGCTCGGACACAGACCGGCGGCTGGCGCTAGACGAGCTCATGCGGCTCGACTTGATCATGGGCCAGCCCATCGCCGATTCCGGGTACCGGTTTCGTCATGCGGTGATCCAGGAGACGGTCTACCGCAGCCTGCTGCGGCGGAAGCGCAGAGACCTCCACGGCCGGGTCGCGCTGGCGTTGGAGGCGAGGTACCTGGACCGGCGCGAGGACCTGGCGGCGACGCTGGCGCTGCACTTCCGAGAAGCAGGTCAGTCCCAACAGGCCGCCGGATACTTCACCCTGGCGGGGGACCAGGCCAAGTCGGCCTACGCCAACGCGGAGGCAATCGTCTCTTACCAGGCGGCTCTCGAGATGCTCGATGAGGTCGGTCGCATTGGGGTGGCCGATGCCCGCGACCGGACCGAGCCGGCAATCGAGATCCTTGAACGCCTCGGCGACGTCCACCTCCTCCTGGCCCACCACCAAGAAGCGCAAGAGGCATTCGAGCGCGCCCTTTCGCTCACCGCTGCTGATCTACGCCTGCAGCTGTCCCGCCTGCATCGCAAGATCGGGGCCACCTGGCAGATCCAGCGGCAGTACGACAGGGCCCTGGAATCCTACCGCGCGGCCGAGGATGCCCTCGGGCAGGCCCCCGACGCCCACGACCATGCGTGGTGGGGGGAGTGGTTGGAGCTCCAGAGGATGCGGGTCGAGTTGCACTACTGGCGGAACGAGATCCAGGAGATGGCGGCCTTGGTTCGGGAGATCCGTCCGGCCCTGGAACAGCACGCCACGCCCGCCCAACGGAGCAATTTCTTCATCGGCCTGTTGATGATGGCGTCCAGGCGGGACCGGTTCGTCATCTCTGAGGAGACCCTCGGCTACGCTCGGGCGCGGATGGCGGCCGCCGAGGAGACAGGCGAGCCCTTCCATGTGGCCACGGCCCAGTTCAACCTGGGCTTCAGCCTGCTGTGGCATGGCGACCTCGACGAGGCAGACAACACCTTCCACCAGGCCCTGGGGTTCGCCGAGCGAGCCGGCGACGTCACGCTGCAGGCACGATGCCTGACCTACCTCTTGATCCTGTATCGGAGACGCGGGCTCGTGGACGAGGTCCGGAGCTACATCGAACGGACCCTGGCCGCCGCCGAGGCCGGTGGGATGCTGGAGTACATCGCAGTGGCCAAGGCCAACCAGGCCTGGCTGGCGTGGAGACAAGGAGACCTCGGCGAAACGGAGCGGGAAGGCAGCGCGGCGCTGGAGGAGCTCGGCTCGCTCCCGATCCCCTATCCCTTCCACTGGCTGGCCCTATGGCCACTGCTTGCCGCAGCGCTGGCCAGGAAGGACACCGAAAGGGCGGCAGCGCACGCCCGGGCCCTGCTCCCCGCCCCGCAGCAACCTCCCCCCCAGAAGCTCGCCTCGCTTCTCACCTCCGGTATCGAGGCCTGGGACCAGGGACGGCGGGAAGCGGCCACGCGAGACCTCCAGGCGGCGACAGAGGCTGCCCGGGACCTCGCCTACCTGTAGAGACCTTCCACCGCCAGCGCTCCCCTGCCCCGGGAGACCCGCTGGCGCAGCGAGCCAGGTATCTTGCGGGCCCCGTCACGACTGAGTGAGCAGGAGAGCGTTTAACTGGACGTCAAGAGAGCGTTTCCCTTCCCCATCTACGGTCGGAGCCGACCTGGGAGAACGGCTCCTAGCACAGCGGTTCCCGGTGTTTTGCTGACACGGAAGAGGTCATCCAGGGCTGCCACGCTGTCCTGGCGGCTTGCCAACGCGCCAGTGGCCACCCAGGACGAGCCTGACCTATCACACGAGCTGGTGCCCATCGCGACCAGGGGATGAGCGTCAGCGGCCCGATGGCAACCATCCTTTGCCAAAGCGAAGCATCGTCACCCAGTCGGTGGTTGACCCTCGCGGCGGTCTCCGCTGACCGCGACGCCAGGCCGTCCCGGGACCGGGACGAAGGTGCGGAGCCGGCCTGGGACTAGGCATCGGGGAGCTGGGCGGTGATGCCCTTGGCCTGCTCCAGGATCGGGGTGACGTCCTCTGCCTCGATGAGTTCGTGGGTCTCCAGATGCTCGAAGGCCCCGGTGCTGCTCACCGCCAGGCTGGTCGCGGCCGCGGCCCGGGAATCGGGGAGGTCCACGATGACGAACCCGTCGTACTGGCCGAACATCAGGTAGTAGGCCTCAAGCCTGCCC
>DATHIG010000095.1:0-3110 GCA_035490035.1 Actinomycetes bacterium | reverse complement strand
CCGCCTGCCGGACCTCCGGGGTGGCGCGACCGAGGAAGATGTGTGCTCCGGGAGCCAGCACACCCAGCAGCGTCCGGTCCGCGACGATCGGTTCCGGCGAATGCGGCGCGTACACCTGGAGACCGACCCCCAGCGGGATGGGAAACAGGACGTAGTCCGCCCCGGCCGCGGCGGCGTGGGCGGTGGGCTCAAGGGTCACGCCGGGGACGCCATCTCCCGGCCAGGGCAGGCCGTACGCGTGGACGGAGGCGCCGGTGGCCGCGGCCAGCCGGGCGATCTGGGGGTCGCGCTCGTCGCCGCCGATCACCGCGATCCGGCGGTCCTCCCACGGCACATCAACCCCTGGCTGCGATCCCGTCAATCCTCGTCCTCCGCGAAGAGCTCGATCCGATTGCCATCGGGGTCGGCCAGGTACACGGTGAGGCCGTACGGTCCCGGCCCGAGGTCCTTGAGGATCTGGATCCCCGCGTCCCGGGCGCGACCGGCGAGGGCGCGGATGTTCGACGAGCGGAAGGCGATGTGCTCGACGGCGCCTTGGTGGCCGGGAGCCCCGGTGGTCAGGCCAAGGCCCTCGTTGGTGACGGTCAGCGGCCGCCCGTCGGTGAACTCCTCCCGCTTGCGGACGGTGAACCCGAGGAAGTCGAGGAAGAACCGCTCCGCCGCGGCCAGGTCCGAGGTCTGCAGGAGCAGGTGGTGAAGCCCGCGCGCCGGGCCGGTGGTCACGGCTTGACATCCGTTCGGTCGATGCCGAGCAGGCCACCGCGGCCCCAGTCCTCCTTGGTCATCTCACGGAACGTGACCTGCACGGCCTCCCGACGAGCGTCGGCGGCCTCCACCAGCAGATCGGTGATCCCCGCGATCACCCGGCGCTTCTGTTCGAGCGTGCGGCCCTGCAACCACTCGATGGTGACGTTCGGCATGCGCGCCTCCTTCCCGCACGTAGGGTCCCCCTACCCGTTCCGGCCCGCGGTCGGACGGCGGCGCCGTTCTCCCCGTCATGACTGGTGGATATATTATCCTACCTTTGGTGGAAATCAAGCCGGTGGGCCGTCCCCCCGGTCGGGGATGCCGTCCCGCAGGTACCCGGCCAGCTCATCGGGTCGCTTCCCGGCCACGCCCAGCCGGTCGAGGGTGAGACCCTCCGCCCGGTAGTCCCGGCCGTTCAGGGCGGATCCCAGCGTGATCAGGGCATCCATCACCGGCGTGGGGACGCCCAGGGATCGACCCAGCTCCGACCAGGGCACCAGCCCCCAGCCGACGTCCTCGTGCAGGTAGCGGTGGTCGAGACTCTGCGGGCCCCGGATCCAGCGATTCGGCGCGCTCTCCTGCAGGGCCGCGTGGGCCGTCCCCTCCCTGGCCGCGGCCTCGGTGGTGTACCCCATCTCGTGGAACACCTGGACGAACGGCTTGGTGGGGACGCCTGCCGCCTCGGCGACCGCCAGCCGCTCCCGGTCCAGCGTGTCGATGACCCGGCCCACCGAGGGCGTGGTCCCCTCGTAGTAGAAGAGATACGCCCCTCTGGTGTGCTCCACCCACCCGGCGTTGCAGATGATCTGCGGCGGATGCTCGACCGCGTTGATGTCCATGAACCCGGTCTCCAGCACGTGGCTCGCCTGGACCAGGTTGGGATACAGGGGCCGGAGCAGCTCGAACAGCTCGTCCTGATGCCGGCCCGGGAAGGCCGCGAAGGGCAGGTTCCGCATCACCCCCATGACGTTGACCGAGGCCGGCCCGCTCATCCGGCACGCGTAGGTGAGGGTGCTCACCTCGCAGGTCCGGAGGTCGGTTCGACCGGTCAGCCGGTGGATCTCGTTGGCCATGAACAACCCGCCCCCCATGTGCCCCGGGTTGAGGAACACCGCACCCCCCGGTGGCACGACCGCGCCGAGCCGCTGGGCGTAGAAGGGATGGGCGGAGATCGGGACCGTGAGCATGATGAGGTCCGCGCCCCGGACCGCCGCGTCGAGGTCGTCGGTGATCACCGCGAGCTCCACGAACCCCTCGCCGGTCTCCCCCTGCCGCTCCAGTCCACCCCGCTGGAGCAACGGTTGCAGCCGTTCCCGGGACCGGTTGTAGAGCCGTACCTCGAAGCCCCGGCCGCCGAGGTCGGCGGCGGCGGCACAGCCACCGTTCCCGGCCCCCAGCACGGCGACGGTCTCGATCGCCATCCGAGCCCCCCTACCCGACCCGGTACTCGGCGATCTTGCCCATGTCGAGCTCGACCCCGAGGCCGGGGGACCTGGGGACGATCAGGCATCCGTCCCGGTACTCGAAGGGACGCGTCACGATGTCGTCCAGGTACATCCTGCCGGCCATCTGGGTGGGCTGATCGTCGCGGAGGGAGGTCACCGGGAAGACCCCGGCTTCGGTCACCGCCGCGGTCGAGGCCACCAGATGGAGGTTTCCGGCGTTGCCCACACCGGTCTCGTGGGACCCGTTCACGTTCAGCGGCAACCCGGCCGCCTCGGCCACCGCGGCCACCTTCTTCGCCTTGAACAGGCCTCCCGGCTTGGTGGTGTAGAGGGAGATCATGTCGGCGGCGCCGCGTTCCACGATCTCCAGCACGTCCTGTGCGGTCCAGGCGCTCTCGTCGGCCATGATCGGCACATCGACGGCCTGCGCCACCCTGGCCATCTGGGCCAGTCCCTCCACCGGCTGCTCCGCGTACCGGATCCCGTACTCCTCCATTCTCCGAAGGATGGCGATGGCGTACTTGGGGGTGGGCCAGCCCTGGTTGGCGTCCACCACGATGTCGAGCTCCGGGCCGATCGTCTGGCGCACCTCCTGCACGATCCGCAGGTCGTAGACCGCGTCGCGTCCCACCTTGATCTTGATGGTCTTGATGCCCTCGTCCACCGCCGCGGCGGCTTCGCTGGTGGCCTCGTCGTAGTCCAGCCATCCCAGGCTGTGCGCGATCGGGATCTGGTCGCGGACCAGCCCACCGAGCAGCTGGTAGACCGGAACGCCAAGGGCCTTGCCCTTGATGTCGTGCAGCGCCTCGTCCAGCGCCGCCTTGGCATAGGGGTAGCCCTTGACGGCCAGGTCCATCCGGTGATGCGCGGCCTCCAGGTCGAACGGGTCCTGGTCGAGCAGGGTCGGGCCCAGCACCG
>DATHIG010000094.1:0-3659 GCA_035490035.1 Actinomycetes bacterium | reverse complement strand
GGTCCCCGGGCCTCCCGGGCTCTCGCGAGCCCCACGGTCCCCGGGGCTCCCGGGCTCTCGCGAGCCCCACGGTCCCCGGACTCCCGGGCTCTGGCGAGCCCTGGTCGTACCCCCGGGGGCTCCCGGCCATTGTAGGCGGGCCAGCGCATCCAGCCCGGACCAAGCTCCCGGCGGCACTGCTCGGACGGGCCGCACGTTGCCGTACGCGACCGCTGGCCACCTCTCCGAGATCAGCGGCGCGGCTTCCCGGCTGCGTGCCTGGTCAGACGGACAGCTCGCCGTGTGGCTTGCTCACGTCCGTCCGGGGAAGGGTTAGGGCCGGTCCTTGACGTCCTTGGGAGCTGGCTGGGGCTGGGCGGCCTTGCCGCCGACGGGCTCCAGTTGCTGGGTGGCGTCCTGGTCGCGGGCGCGACCCTCACCGTTGGGCGCCTGGTTGCCCGCCTCGGCGGCGCCGGTGGCCGGCACCGGCTGGGTCGCCTCGGCACCTCCGGCCACCGGTGGGGCGCCCCCGGCGTCGTCGGCAGCCTCCGGCAGGGCTGGCTGGTCCGGCCGGCCGGCGTCCCCCGGCTGGTCTGGCGCCTCGGTCGCGGGCGCCGGGGTGGCCGGAGCAGTGACCTCCGGCGGGGTGGGAGCCTCCGCGCCCGTCGCGCTGCCGGCCGTGGCCGGCGCCGCCGGACGGGTGGCCGCGAGCATCCCGTCCTCACCTTCGGCGGTACCGTGGGCAGGCCGCTTGTCGTCACTGGCGTCGGAGATGCTGGGGAACCGCGCGCTGTCTTCGCCGGCGCGGGCGGGGGGCTCGACCCCAAGGCGGGCCGCGGCCGCGGCGGCCGCCTCGGCCTCGTCCTCTTCCTCCTCGACCCGGCCGATGCCGGCGCGGACCTCGTCGAGCACCGACTCGAGGTGGCCGTAGACCCGGCCGAGCTGCTCGAGCGACCGGTGCCGGAGGGTCTCCAGCCGGATCGTCTCCGCCTCGACGGTGACGCGCTCCCGCTCGGCCTCCTGCCAGATCATGTCGGTCGCGTCGCGGGCCTCCTCCAGCACCGTCCTGGCGTCGTGCTCGGCCTGGGCACGCATCTCCTCGGCCGCCTGGAGCGCGTCCTCCTCGACCCGCGTCCCCTCGGCCCTGGCGTCCTCGAGGGTCTGGCGGGCTTCCTGCTCGATCTCACCGGCCCGGTGTTCGGAGGCCTTGATGATCTCGGCGGCGTCCTCCTCGGCGCCCTCGATCGTCTCCTGGGCGCGGTCGGCCGCGTCGGCCAGCATGTTCTCCGCCGACCGGCCGGCCTCCTCGAGAATGCTGGCCACGTGGGTGCCGAGGTGGCTGAAGGACGGAGATCCCTTGCCCTCGATCTGCATCCGGTACAGGTTCTTCTCGGCCTCATCGGCCCGGAGCCGTTCCTGCTCGATCTGGCCAGCCAGCTCGGCGGCCCACGTCTCCACCTGCCGGCGGTCGTAGCCCCGGAGGACAACCATGAAGTCGGGCATGTCGACCTTCGGCTCGGTCGGCAGCTGTGGCTCGAACGCGCTCACAGGGGAAACCTCCCTTTCTGCGGGTGGGGACCGGGGGCGAAATCTGATCTCGCCGGACGACCCGCCCGGACGCGCGATAGCCTACCGCTCATTCCGCAGACAACCGAATCCGGCAGCATCCTGCCAATCGGCGATGCCGGCAGTTCCTCCCTACCCGGCGGCGAAGGAACCGGCCGGCCGCCGTCCCGCCCGGCGGGAGGGACGGGCCTCGGGACGGCCGCGGGCCTCGCCGGGGGGCCAGGCGTGGCGGTGGCGGCCCGGGTCGTAGCGCAGCTGCAGCAGGGCGCCCCCGACGGCGGGGCTGGCCAGCGGCCCGCGCACCCCGACCAGCTCGGCCTTGCCGGCGGTTCCTTCCAGCCAGCGGGTGACCAGCTGGACCTCGTCGGCCAGGTGGCGGGGCGGCGGGCCGTCGAACAACTCCGGCGGCGCGGCCCCCGCGAGCAGCCGCTCCACCCCCGGGTGGTCGTCGGCGGCCAGCAGGCCGACGGCGGCGAGCTGGCCGCGCCGGACCACCGTCACCTCCCGCCCGTCCGGCCGGGGGCGGGCCAGGATGATCTCGTCGGCGCTGGCCAGGGCGGCCACCCGGCGGGCCTCGGCCAGGGCCCGGGTGAGCGCCTCCAGCCGGTCCCGGGCGCCGGCGGCCTGCTCGTAGCGCTGGTCGGCCGCATACCCGGCCATGCGCCGGCGCAGCGGGCCGAGCAGCGGCTCGGGGTCGCCGTCGAGCGCCACCTCCAGCTTGGTGATCACGGCGGCGTAGCGCTCCTGGGCCACCGCGCCCGTGCAGGGGCCGAGGCAGCGGCCCAGCTCCAGCAGCGCGCACGCCGACCCGCCGCCTCGGGCTCCAAGGCGCTGGGTGCAGCGGCGCAACGGCAGGGCGTCCTCGATCGCCGCCTTGACCAGCTCGGCCTGGCCGGCGGAGCCGAACGGGCCGAGGTAGCGGGCGCCGTCGTCCAGCACCCGGCGGACCAGCGAGAGCCGCGGGAACCGCTCGCGGGTCAGCTTCAGGTAGCAATAGCGCTCCGGGTTGCGGCTCCGGCGGTTGTAGCGGGGGCGGTGGTGCTGGATCAGCCGGACCTCGCGGACGCTGGCCTCCAGCTCGGTCGCGCAGGGCTGGTGGTCGATGACGGCCAGCTCGCGCAGCAGGTCGGCGACCTTGGCCCGCCCGTCGCCGGAGAAGTAGCTCCGCACCCGGGTCCTGAGGTCCTTGGCCTTGCCGACGTACAGGACCCGCCCGGCGACGTCGCGGAACAGGTAGACGCCAGGGCAGCGGGGGAGGCGGTCGGCCAGGTGGACCTTCTTGAAGCTGGCTCCGGCCTTGGCCGATGGGAACTCGATCAGGTCCTCCAGGGCGAGCACGCCGAACGAACCCGCTCGCTCGAGCAGGCCGTGGAGCACGTCGACGGTGGCCCTGGCATCAGTCAGCGCCCGGTGGCAGGGGGCGACCGAGGCGCCGAGGTAGGCGGCCAGGGTGGCCAGGCGGACGTTGGGCACCTCGTCGCGGGGCAGCAGCTTTCGGGCCAGCCTGGCGGTGCAGACGACCCGGTTGGCCAGCCGCCGGTAGCCGTGCCGCTCCAGGTTGGCCTGGACGAAGCGCCAGTCGAAGGAGGCGTTGTGGGCGACCAGCACCGATGCGCCGAGGAACTCGAGCAGGCAGGGGAGCACGACCTGGATCGGCTCGGCGTCGGCCACCATCCGGTCGGTGATGCCGGTCAGGGCGCTGATCAGCGGCGGGATGGGGACCTCTGGGTCGACCAGGGTGTGGAAGGTGCCGAGCACCTCGCCACCGCGGACCTTGACGGCGCCGACCTCGGTGATCCGGTCGTTGGCGGGCGACCCACCGGTGGTCTCCAGGTCCAGCACCACGAACTGGACGTCGAGCAGCGGCGCTCCCAGGTCGTCGAGGCGTCCCTGGATGGCGACGGGCGCGGCGGGCATCCCGGCCGGTTCCTTTCGTCCGCTCTGGGCTGTCGACGCCAGACGCTAGACGAACAGGTGTTCGGGGTCAAGCACCAGCACCCAGCCTGGGGACGCGGGCGGCCCCGGCGGTTGGGTGCGCCTGATCTCAGGCGCGGCGGGCCAGGACGGCCATGCCCAGGCCGAGCAGCAGGAAGCCGAGCGCGGCGGCCGCCGCC
>DATHIG010000093.1:0-3749 GCA_035490035.1 Actinomycetes bacterium | reverse complement strand
GAGCCGCCCCAGCAGTGCTCTGGCCCGGTCGGCCACGTTGTCGGGGGTGAAGCCGAACTTCTCCAGCACCAGCTCCCCCGGGGCCGAGGCGCCGAAGTCGTCTCTGGAGACCACCTCGCCGTCCTCCCCGACCCAGCGGTGCCAACCGAAGCTGGCCGCCGCCTCCACCGCCACCCTGGCCCGTACCCCCGGGGGGAGCACCTGGTCGCGGTAGCTCTGGTCCTGGTCCTGGAACAGCTCCCAGCAGGGCATCGACACCACCCGGGTGGCGACCCCTTCGGCCTGGAGCCGCTCGCGGGCTTCCAGCGCCACCCACACCTCCGAGCCGGTGGCGATCAGCACCAGCTCCGGCGAGCCGCCGTCGGCGTCGGCGAGCACGTAGGCGCCGCGGTGCAGGCCCTGCGCCCCGGCGTGCGCTGTCCGGTCGATCGGGGGCAGGTTCTGACGGGAGAGGGCGAGCGCGGTCGGGCCGTCGGTGCGGGCGATGGCCGCCCGCCAGGCCTCGGCCGTCTCCGGCGCGTCGGCCGGGCGGATCACCCGCAGCCGCGGCATGGCCCGCAGGCTGGCCAGGTGCTCGATCGGCTGGTGGGTGGGGCCGTCGCCGCCGAGGCCGATCGAGTCGTGGGTCCACACGTACACCACCGGCAGCTCCATCAGGTTGGCCAGGCGGACGCTGGGGCGCATGTAGTCGGAGAAGATCAGGAAGGTGGCGGCGAACGGCCGCAGCCCTCCGTGCACGGCCAGCCCGTTGCTGATCGCCCCCATGGCGTGCTCGCGGATGCCGTAGTGGAGGTTGCGCCCGACCTCCTCGGGGCCCATGCTGCCGCCGCCCTCGATGTCGGTCTTGTTGGACTCGGCCAGGTCGGCCGAGCCGCCGAGGAAGGTCGGCAGGCGGCGGGCGATGGCGTTGATGCACTCCTGCGATGCCGACCTGGTGGCCAGCTTCTTCGGCTCTCCGAACAGCTTGTCCAGCTCGGTGTCCCAGCCGTCGGGCAGCTCGCCGGCGATCCCGGCCCGGAGCTCGGCGGCCAGCTCCGGCTCGGCCCTGGCGTAGCCGTCAAGGCGCCCCTGCCAGGCAGCCCGGGCCGCCTGGTTGCCGGGCACCTTGACCCGCCAGCGGTCATAGACGCCGTCGGGCACGTAGAAGTGCTGGTCCGGGTCCCAGCCGTAGGCCTGCTTGGTCGCCCTGACCTCGTCCTCGCCCAGGGCCGAGCCGTGGGCCTTGGCGGTGTCCTGGGCGTTGGGCGCACCCCAGGCGATGTGGCTGCGCAGCCGGATGAAGCTGGGCCGGTCCGGCTGGTCGACCGCGGCCTGGTAGGCGGCGGCGATCGCCTCCAGGTCGTTGGCGTCCTCCACGGCCATGGTGTGCCAGCCGTAGGCCCGGTAGCGGGCCTCGACAGCCTCGGCGAAGGTGATCTCGGTGCGGCCGTCGATGGTGATGTGGTTGTCGTCGTAGAGCAGGGTCAGCTTGCCGAGCCGCAGGAACCCGGCGATCGAGGACGCCTCCCCCGACACGCCCTCCATGACGTCGCCGTCGGAGCAGAACGCCCAGGTCCGGTGGTCCACGACCTGCTGGTCGCCCCGGTTGTAGCGGTGGGCCAGGAACCGCTCGGCGATCGCGAGCCCGACCGCGTTGCCGACCCCCTGGCCGAGCGGCCCGGTGGTGACCTCGACCCCGGGGGTCAGGAAGTGCTCGGGGTGGCCGGGGGTGATCGAGCCCCACTGGCGCTGCTGCTTGAGGTCGTCGATGCCCAGCTGGTAGCCGGTCAGGTGCAAGGCGATGTACTGCAGCACCGAGGCGTGGCCGTTGGACAGCACGAACCGGTCGCGGTCGAACCAGTCCGGGTCCTCGGGGTCGAACTTCAGGAACCGGGTCCACAGCACGTAGGCGGCCGGGCCCAGGGCCATGGCCGTGCCCGGGTGGCCGTCCCCAGCCTTCTGGATGGCGTCCATGGCCAGCGTCCGGACGGTGTCGACGGCCAGGGTGTCGAGGTCGGTCCCTCGGGCGGTCTCGGTGGTCACGGCGAGCTCCTCGGGGGCGCGGGATGCAGGGTCCTGCCAAGGCCCCAGGCTACCCGTTTGTCCGTGGGTCTATCGCTCCTGCTCGTGCTTGCCGGAGCGGGCCTCGGTGCCGCGGCGCAGGGCAAGCTCGCGCATCCGCTTCTGGGTGGCCACCCGGCGCTCGCCCTCCTCCGGCTGGCGCCGGTGCCAGGAGCCGTCCTCCGACAGCTCCCACGCCTGGACGTTGTCGGCCAGCATCACGTCGAGGATCTCCTGGAGCCGGCCCGTCAGGTCGGGGTCGGTCACCGGGGTGACCACCTCGACCCGCAGGTCCAGGTTGCGGGGCATCAGGTCGGCCGAGCCGATGTAGTACTCGCGCCGGCGGCCGCCGGCGAAGGTCCAGATGCGGGAGTGCTCGAGGAAGCGTCCGACGATCGAGCGGACCCGGATGTGGTCGCTCACCCCTGGCACGCCCGGCCGCAGCCGGCAGATGCCCCGCACGATCAGGTCGATCTCGACCCCGGCCTGGGAGGCGGCGTAGAGGGCGCGGATGCAGGCGGCGTCGACCAGGGCGTTCATCTGCATGATGATGCGGCCGGGGCGGCGCGCGGTGTGCCGCTCGGCGGTCCGCTCGATCATCTCGATGGTCTTGTCACGCAGGGCGTTGGGGGCGACCAGGATCTTGCGGTAGCGGCTGCCGCGGGCGTAGCCGGTCAGCGAGTTGAACAGGTCGGTGAGGTCGGCGCCCAGGTCTTCGTCGCAGGACAGCAGGCCGATGTCGGTGTAGAGCCTGGCCGTCTTGGCGTTGTAGTTGCCGGTGCCGATGTGGACGTAGCGGCGGATGCCGCCGTGCTCGCGCCGCACCACCAGGGCGGTCTTGGAGTGGGTCTTCAGCCCGACAAGGCCGTAGGCGACGTGGCAGCCGGCCCGCTCAAGCGCTCTGGCCCAGCCGATGTTGGAGGCCTCGTCGCCACGCGCCTTGACCTCGACCAGCACCACCACCTGCTTGCCGGTCTCGGCGGCGTGGATGAGGGCGGTGACGATCGGCGAGTCGCCGTCGGTGCGGTACAGCGTCTGCTTGATGGCCAGCACCTCGGGGTCGTCGGCGGCCTGCTCGATGAAGCGCTGCACCGAGGTCGCGAAGGCGTCGTAGGGGTGGTGGACCAGCAGGTCGCCCTCGCGCATGGTGGCGAACAGGTTGACCGAGTCCCCCTCGGTGCCGAGCAGGCGCGGCTGGGTGGTGCCGACCCACGGCTCGTCGGCCAGCTCCGGGCGGTCAAGGGCCGACACCAGCCCCATCAGGTCGTGCAGGCCCAGCGGGCCCTCGACGGTGACCACGGCGTCGTCCTCGACCTCCAGCTCCCGCTGCAGCAGCCGGACCATGTGGTCGGGCATGGTGGCCTCGACCTCCAGGCGGACCACCGCCCCGAAGCGCTGCCGGCGCAGCTCCTGCTCCACCGCGACCAGCAGGTCGTCGGCCTCGTCCTCGGCCAGCTCGATGTCGGCGTCGCGGGTCACCCGGAACGGGTGGGCCTCGACCACGTTCATGCCGGGGAACAGCTTGTCCAGGTGGGTGGCGACCACCTGCTCCAGCGGCACGAAGGTGTTGCCGTCGCCGAGGGGCACGAACCGGGGCAGGATGCCCGGCACCTTGATCCTGGCGAAGCGGCCCCGGGCGCTGCCCGGGTCGCGCACCGTCACCGCCAGCGACAGCGACAGGTTGGAGATGTAGGGGAACGGGTGGCTGG
>DATHIG010000092.1:0-15473 GCA_035490035.1 Actinomycetes bacterium | reverse complement strand
ATTCCGCCTCCGCCGACTCCATTCCGATCCTGTGCATCACCGGCCAGGCGCCCGTCGCCCGGCTGCACAAGGAGGACTTCCAGGCCGTCGACATCGCCAGCATCGCCGCGCCGGTCGCCAAGTTGGCGATGACGGTGCTGGAGCCGGGCCAGGTCCCCGGCGCGGCCATCAACCCCTTCTACGCCGCCATGCGCTCCCGGGGCGGCATCACCCACGTGCTGGCCCGCCACGTCGAGGGCGCCTCGCACATGGCCGAGGGCTACACCCGCGCCCGGGCCGGCAACATCGGCGTCTGCGTCGGCACCTCCGGCCCGGCCGGCACCGACATGATCACCGGCCTGTATTCGGCGCAGGCCGACTCCATCCCCATCCTGTGCATCACCGGCCAGGCGCCGCGTGCCCGCTTGCACAAGGAGGACTTCCAGGCGGTCGACATCACGGCCATCGCCAAGCCGGTGGCCAAGCTGGCCATGACGGTGCTCGAACCGGCCCAGGTGCCGGGCGCGTTCGCGCAGGCCTTCCACCTGATGCGGTCCGGCCGCCCCGGCCCGGTGCTGCTCGACCTGCCCTTCGACGTCCAGATGACCGAGATCGACTTCGACGTCGACACCTACCAGCCGCTGCCGGTCCACAAGCCGGCGGCGACCCGAGCCCAGGTGGAGAAGGCGCTGGACATGCTGGCCGCGGCCGAGCGGCCGCTGCTGGTGGCCGGGGGCGGCATCGTCAACGCCGACGCCGCCGACCTGCTGGTCGAGTTCGCCGAGCTGGCCGGCGTGCCGGTCGTCCCGACGCTGATGGGCTGGGGGACCATCCCCGACGACCACCCGCTGATGGCCGGCATGGTTGGCCTGCAGACCTCGCACCGCTACGGGAACGCGACCATGCTCGAGTCCGACTTCGTCCTCGGCATCGGCAACCGCTGGGCCAACCGCCACACCGGCGGCCTGGACACCTACCGGCGCGGGCGCAGGTTCGTGCACGTCGACATCGAGCCGACCCAGATCGGGCGGGTGTTCGCCCCCGACTACGGCATCGTGTCCGACGCCGGGGCGGCCCTCCAGCGGTTCGTCGAGGCGGCCCGCGAGCGCCAGGCCGCCGGCCGGCTACCCGACCGCTCCGCCTGGGCGGAGGCATGCGCCACCCGCAAGCGGACGATGCTGCGCCGCACCCACCTGGACGACGTGCCGATCAAGCCCCAGCGGGTCTACGAGGAGATGAACAAGGCCTTCGGCCGCGACACCCGCTACGTCAGCACCATCGGCCTGTCGCAGATCGCGGCCGCCCAGTTCCTCCACGTCTACCACCCGCGCAACTGGATCAACTGCGGCCAGGCCGGCCCGCTGGGCTGGACCATCCCGGCCACCCTCGGCGTCTGCGTGGCCGACCCCGAGGCGATGGTGGTGGCCCTGTCGGGCGACTATGACTTCCAGTTCATGATCGAGGAGCTGGCCGTCGGGGCCCAGTTCAACCTGCCCTACCTGCACGTGGTGGTGAACAACGGGTACCTGGGCCTGATCCGCCAGGCCCAGCGCGGCTTCGACATGGACTACTGCGTGCAGCTGTCGTTCGACAACGTGAACTCGCCGGAGCTGGAAGGCTACGGGGTCGACCACGTCAAGGTCGCCGAGGGCCTCGGCTGCAAGGCCCTGCGGGTCAAGCGGCCCGAGGAGCTGCTGCCCGCCTTCGAGGAGGCCAAGAAGCTGATGGCCCGATTCCGGGTCCCGGTGGTGATCGAGGTGATCCTGGAGCGGATCACCAACATCGCCATGGGCACCGAGATCGACAACGTGGTCGAGTTCGAGGAGCTGGCCACCAAGGGCGAGCACGCCCCAACGGCCACGGCGGCGCTGCTCGACTGACTGTGCGACTGCCGGTGGTTCGGTGATGATGCCGGGCTGGAGCTGGTGGCTGCGGGTGTGACCCTTGGACTGACCTTGTGGTGTCTTTCCGCTGACTTGTCCGTCCGTGGCTGCCGGCGCCGGCCGGTCGAACAGGACCGTGGCGCCCGGGTCTGGTCCCGGTAGGAAGCCCTTGACCCCGTCGTTGAGCCAGTCTGGGGGCAGTCCACGGCGGTCGCCAACCCGCTGGGCGGCCCGATAGATCACCTGCTTGGGCTCGAAGATGGCGTCCAGGTCGCGGGTGGCTCGCCGTGTGCTGTAGGCAAGCGCCATTGCGGCGCCGCCGACCAGAAAGAGATCCCCGTGGACGCCCTCGGCTTCCAGTTCGCTTGCGAGCTCGTCCAGCAGCGTGGCGATGTTGTCCCGGTTCAGCATCGGCTCAGACACTCTCCAGCGACCGGCCGTGGATGAACACACCCCGGTTGGCGAGCGCCACGGGAGTCTCGGCGAACGCGGAGGCGTGCAAGGATCTGTAGGGAGTGACAAACCACCACTGCTCGAGGAAGCGATCCGGCTGCATCACCCAGCCGGGGATCGCGAGCCCATCGTCGAAGCAGAGCTGCTCGACCACTCCGGCGAGCATGGCGTCCCAACGTCGATCCCCCGTCGGGGAAGGCTCGCCGGCCACCAGCCCCGGGCGATCCGCCAGCGGGGCGCGCCTGAACTCCGCCATGAACTGCGCGACCCAGCGCAGGGCCTCGTGTTCGTCGGAGACAGCGAGGCAGCGTCGGATCTGGTTCGCTGTCTCGCCGATCGTCTGAAGCATCCGAGTCGCCATGGCCAGTCGTCAGCAGGATACCAAGCACGACGAGGCGGATCTTGGAGCTGGCGGGGGGACTCCGTCGCCCGCCAGCTCCACCGACTCCTCGAGGCGCAGCCATCCTTGACGCAACATCGGAGCGTCGGGCCGGTCAGCCCTCCAGCAGGGCGCGGAGCGGCTGCGGGACCTCGGACAGCTTGGCCAGCGGCCGCGCCGCGACCAACCGGTCGGCCTCGGCCGGGTCGAGGCCACCCTCCCCGGCCATGACCTGCCGGGCGTGGCCCTCGGGCAGGAGGTTCAGCCAGCGCAGGCCCAGCTCGGCACGGGCCGGCGCGGTCAGGTCCCCGTACAGCCGCACCCGGGCCATGCCGCCGTCCGGGTAGACGTCCAGGCGCACGTGGGTGGCCTCGGCGCCGGCGTCCAGCCGGAACCGGTGCCTGGTGTCGGGGAGCAGCCTGGTCCGCGGCAGCAGCTCGGCCCAGGCCGCCGGGTCGTCCGGGTCGGCGGCGCGGGCGTCGACCGCCCGCAGCGACGCCCAGCCGGGCGCGTTGCCGACGAAGTAGCTGGTGTCCAGCTCGGCCAGCCGGACAACGCCGGCGCCGGCGAGGCGGAGCTCCACCCAGTCGTTGCCGTCGTCGCGGCGGCGGGCCGTCTCCCAGCCTTCCCCCATGAGCCGGGCCAGCCCGGGGGAGATCAGGTTGGTTGGCGACGAGTAGAACATGTTGCTGCACCCGCTGACGTCGCCGCCGTGCTCGAGGGCGGCCAGGTCGACGGCCCCGGCGCTGAGGAAGCGCGGGTCGGGGACGACCTCGCCGTGCACCCGCAGGCGGGCCACGCCACCGTCGGGGTGCATGCAGAGCCGCACGTGGGTGAACCGCAGCGGCACCTCGACGGCGAACGAGTTCTGGGTGTCCCCCCGCACGGCCGACCTGGGGACCAGGGGCACCCAGTCGGCCTGCTCCAGCTCGGCCGGCGTCGGGTAGCCCTCGACCGAGCAGCCCTGCACCGAGACCTCGGGCGGGTAGTTGCCCTTGAAGTGCGCGGTGTCGACCACCACCGCCCGGACGACGCCCGCGGCCCCCAGGCGGACGATCGCCCAGTCGAAGCCGGGCTCCCGCCGGCGCCGGGTCTCCCACCCGTCGTACACCTGGCCCTTGTGGCCGAAGGTGTAGGTCTGGTAGCCGGCCGCCTCGGGCTTGATGAGGTTCTCGCGTTCGGCGAACAGCTCGTCGTTGGCGGCCACGACGCTGCCGCCGAGGCTGCGGACGGCCAGGTCGGGCAGGCTGGTGTTGGCGCGCTGGTTCATGACGCTCCCCGGTTGAGCAGGATTCCCCGGCACTGGTCGCCGGTGATCTCCTGGCCCCGCAGCCAGGTGGCGCGGACCACCCCGGCCAGCGGGCGGTTGGCGTACGGCGTGACCGGATGGCGGTGGTGCAGCCGGGCGGCGTCGACCACGAACGCCTGGTCGGGGGCGAACAGGCAGAAGTCGGCGTCGCCGCCGAGGGCGATCCGGCCCTTGCGGCGCAGACCGACCAGGTCGGCCGGGCCCTCGGCCATCCAGCGGACCACGTCGACCAAGGTGTGGCCGCGGGCCCGAGCCGCCGTCCAGACCGCGGACAGGCCGAGCTGCAGCGAGGCGATGCCACCCCAGGCCACCCCGAAGTCGCCGATGTCGAACCGCTTGAGCTCGGGTGGGCAGGGGGAGTGGTCGGACACCACGATGTCGATCACGCCGTCGGCCAGGCCCCGCCAGAGCTGCTCGCGGTTGTCCGCCTCCCGGATCGGGGGGCAGCATTTGAACTCGGTGGCGCCGTCCCGGATCGTCTCGGCGTCGAAGGTCAGGTAGTGCGGGCAGGTCTCGACGCTGATGGCCACGCCGTCACGCCGGGCGCTGCGCAGCATCGGCAGCGCATCCGACGACGACAGGTGCAGCACGTGCACCTTGGCCCCGGTCCAGCGGGCGCCCTCGATCACCTGGGCGATGGCCACGTTCTCGGACCCGCGGGGCCGGGAGCGGAGGAAGTCGGCGTAGCGGTCGCCGTGCGCCGGCGGCGCCCGCTGGACCGACGCCGAGTCCTCGGCATGGACCAGCAGCAGCGCCGGGAAGGTGCTGAGGACCTGGAGGTACTGCTCGAGCTCGGCGGCGCCGAGGTGGGGGAACTCGTCGACGCCGGAGTGGAGCAGGAAGCACTTGAAGCCGAACACGCCGGCGTCGTGCAGGCCGCGCAGCTCCCCGACGTTGCCGGGGATGGCGCCGCCCCAGAACCCGACGTCGACGTGGACCTGGCCCGCGGCCGCCTTGCGCTTGACCTCGAGGGCGGCCACGTCGACGGTCGGCGGGATCGAGTTGAGCGGCATGTCCAGGATGGTGGTGACCCCGCCGGCGGCCGCGGCCCTGGTCGCGCTGGCGAAGCCCTCCCATTCGGTCCGGCCCGGCTCGTTGACGTGGACGTGGGTGTCGACCAGCCCCGGCAGCAGGACCTCGCTGTCGGAAAGGGTGATCGTCTGCTCCCCGGACAGCTCGGCCGGCAGCGGCTCGATGGCCACCACCCGTCCACCGCGGACGCCGACGCACCTGGACACCTCGCCGGCGGCGGTGACCACCCGCGGGGCCCGGAAGACCAGGTCGAAGCCCTTGCCCGCCGGTCCGCCGGCCGTCACCGGCCACCGCCCAGCCAGTCGGCGGCGATCCGGCCGGCCAGCCGTTCCAGCAGCGGCACCGGCTCGCGCATGCTGCGCTCGGGATCGTCCTCCAGGTCGGACAGGGCGTAGGCCTTGGCGATGCCGGCCGACCGCAGCGCCGCCGCCGGCAGGGTGTTGCGGCCCGCGACCGCGACCACGGGCACGCCGGCGGCCCGGGCCGCCGCCGCCACCCCGGCGGGCGCCTTGCCGCGCAGCGTCTGCTCGTCCAGCGAGCCCTCCCCGGTGATCACCAGCCGGGCGCCGGGCAGCGCCGCGCGCACCTCGAGCAGGTCGAGCAGGTAGTCGATGCCCGAGCGCAGCTGGGCCCGGAGGAACACCAGGGCCGCGAACCCCACACCCCCGGCGGCGCCGGCGCCCGGCACGCCGGCGGCGTCGACACCGGTGGCGGCGCGGGCCGCCGCCGCCCAGCGGGCCAGGGCGGCGTCCAGCAGGGCAACCTCCGACGGGGTGGCGCCCTTCTGCGGGCCGTACACGGCCGCGGCCCCGTGCGGCCCGAGCAGCGGGTTGTCGACGTCGGAGGCGACCACGAACTCGGCGTCGGCCACCCGGGGGTCGAACCCGGAGAGGTCGAGGCGGTCAAGGCCGGCCAGCGGCGCCCCGCCGGGCGGCAGCTCGGCCCCGGCGGCGTCGAGCAGCCGCGCCCCCAGGGCCTGGACCATGCCGGCCCCGCCGTCGGTGCAGGCGCTGCCGCCCAGCCCCAGCACCACCTGGCGGCAGCCCAGGTCGAGGGCGGCCCGGACCAGCTCGCCGGTGCCCCGGCTGGTCGCGGTGGTGGCCGCCAGGCGCCCGCCGGGGAGCCGCCGCAGCCCCGACGCCTCGGCCAGCTCCACCACGGCGACCTTGTCGCGGACGGCCAGCGCGGCCAGGACGGTGTCCCCGGTGGGGCCGGTGCAGGCCACCTCCCGGCGGGCGAAGCCGGCCGACAGCGCGGCCTCGACGGTGCCGTCGCCGCCGTCGGCGACCGGGTGCTCGCGCGCGTCAAGGCCGGGGACGGCGGCCCGCAGCCCGCTGGCGACCGCCGCGGCCACCCCGGCGGCGCCGAGCGACCCCTTGAACTTGTCCGGGGCGACCACCACGTGCCCGCTCATGGGCCCTAGCTGCCCCGGTAGGTGCTGTAGCCGTAGGGGCTGATCAGCAGCGGGACGTGGTAGTGGGCCTCGGGGTCGCCGAGCTCGCAGACGACCGTCACCAGCGGGTAGAAGCCCTCGGTCCCCTCGGCGGCGAACCAGTCGCCGGTGTGGAAGGTGACGCGGTGGACGCCGGCGCGCAGCGCCCCCTCGGCGACCAGGCCCGGCACCCGGCCGTCGGCGTCGGTGACGCCGCCGCCGACCGCCGCCCAGCCGTCGCCGGTCCGGGCCTCCAGGACGACCCGCATGCCGGCCGCCGGGCGGCCGCGGGCGGTGTCAAGGACGTGGGTGGTGATGCTCATTGCTGCATCAGCCGCTCGATCCGCAGCCGGGTGATGCGCCGGTGCTGGTCGGCGGCCACCCGCAGCTCGGTGTCGGGGTCGTTGGCCAGCCGCGCGCGCAGGTCGGCCAGGATCTCCTCGGCGTCGCGCCCGGCGGCGGAGATCAGGAACACGTAGCCGAAGCGGTCCTGGTAGGCGGTGTTGCCGCGGGCGATGGCCGCCTGCACCTCCTGGTCGGCGGCGCCGACGCCGGCCTGCTCCTGCCTGGACCAGTCGGCCGACCCGCCGCCGCGCTCGCCGATCCGCGGGTGGGCCGCGAACGCCTCCAGCCAGTCGCCGGGGCCCAGCCCCGTCCACACCTCGTCGGCGGTCCGCTGGAGCGCGGCCAGGTCGGGGTAGGGGCGGCCGGCGGCCACCAGCTCCGCCCACCGTCGCGAGTGGCAGACCGCCAGCAGCTCCGCGACCGCCTCCGCCTGCGGAAGCTCGTTGAACCAGCGCAGCCGCTGCCCGGTGGTCAGCTCGGTCACGTCGCCCCCTGTGGCCACAGCCGGCGAGCCCGGCGGGCGAGCTCGCGGCGCAGCGTGTGGATGTCGGCGCCGAGCAGGGTACCGTCGCGGACCACGTAGGCGCCCTCCACGAACACGTGCCGGGCGTGCCGTTCGGGCCCCAGCACCAGCCCGGCCAGCGGGTCGAGCACGTCGGCCAGGTCGTCGCCGGGCCAGACGACCACGTCGGCGCGGTAGCCGGGCTCCAGCCGGCCGACGTCGTCGCGGCCGAGGCAGCGGGCGCCGCCCTCGGTGGCCAGCCGGAGGCTGTCGGACGGCAGGAAGGTGGTCGAGCTCAGGTCCCGCTGGCGGGCCAGGAACAGGGCCATCCGCATCTCGGGGAACAGCCCGCCGATCTCGTTGCTGGCCACCCCGTCCACGCCCAGCCCGACCGGCGCGCCCGCCCTGGTGAGGTCCACCACCCTGGCGATGCCCGACCCGAGCCGGCAGTTGCTGGACGGGCAGTGCGCGATCCCGGTGCCGGTCTCGGCCAGCCGCAGCACCTCGGCGTCGTCGAAGTGGATCCCGTGGGCCACCCAGACGTCGGGGGCGATCCAGCCGATGTCGTCGAGGACCTGCAACGGCCGCCGGCCGAACCGCGCCAGGCAGCCGCGCTCCTCGTCGAGCGTCTCGGCCAGGTGGGTGTGCAGGCGCAGCCCGTGGCGCCTGGCCAGGGCGGCCGACTCGGTCATCAGCTCGGGGGTGACGCTGAACGGGCTGCAGGGGGCGACGGTGATCACGATGCGGTCGCCGTCGTGCAGCCGCTCGTACACCGACTGGGTGGAGGCCAGGATCGCGTCCAGGTCCTCGACCACCGAGTCCGGCGGCAGCCCGCCCTTGCTCTGGCCGAGGTCCATGGAGCCGCGGGCGATGTGGGCACGGATCCCGATGGTGCGGGCGGCGGCGGCGATCGCGTCGAACACCGAGTCGTCGCCGCCCGGCACCACGTAGTGGTGGTCGGCCGCGGTGGTGCAGCCGGTGAGCGCGAGCTCGCCCATGGCGACGGCGGACGCGGCCTCGACGTCCTCAGGGGTCAGCCGGGCCCAGACCGGGTACAGGGTCGTCAGCCAGCCGAACAGCGTGCAGTCGAACGCCCAGCCGCGGGTCATCCACTGATAGAAGTGGTGGTGGGTGTTGATCAGGCCGGCGGTCACGATGTCGCCGTCGACCCGCACCACCTGGTCGCCCGGCTCCTCCGGCACCGAGCCGACGGCGGTGATCCGGCCGCCGTCCATGGCAACGTCGCCGGGCCACCGCGCTCCACGAAGCACCAGCCGACTCACCGGGCCACCCCCTCGGAACAGCTCCCCGGCCAACCGGGGCGCCCCTGCGGCCGGGCCCCTCCGGCCAGACCCCTCCGGCGTGTCATCGCGGCCTCACGCCACCGGCCGGTCGACCGGCTCCTCGACGATGTCGAGCAGGCGCAGGTTGGCGATCTTGGCGATCTCCACCAGCGCGGTGGCCTGCTCGGCGGCGGGGGAGTTCTGCAGCCGCGCGTTGCCGGACTTGAGGATGGTCTCCTTGGTGTTCTCGCGCACGGCGACCACCAGCGGGAAGCCGAACTTCTCCCGGTAGGCCCGGGTGAGGTCGTCGAAGCTGGTGTACTCGTCGCTGTCGAGCTGGTTGAGGCCGGCGTACGCCTGGTCCATCGCCGACCGGCTGGACAGCCGGCCCTCGCGGGTGGCCACCCCGGCCAGGTCCGGGTACTGCCGGATGAGCTCCAGCTGCCGCTCCGCCGGGGCCTCGAACAGGGCGTCGTGGAAGGCCCGGCGCAGGTCGTACACGTCCTCGAAGGGCCGGGCCTGGTAGGCCTGCTCGGCGATCCACGGCGGCCCCTGGAACAGGTTCCCGAAGGTGTCGACGAACTGGCCGCGGTCCATCTGGTTGACCTGGTCGATGCTCAGCACCTCGTCGTGCCGCGGGACCGGCAGCACCTTGGTGACCAGGTTGCTGTGGCCGCCCCAGACGTTGAAGACCAGGTTGAGCACGATGGCGCTGATGCTGCCAAGGGTGATGCCGCTGGAGATGATGGTCCGGACCGACTCGGGGAAGAAGTTGACGATCGCCGGGTAGACGGTCGGGGTCATCGCGAACCCGAGGCTGACGGCCAGGATGATCACGTTGCGCTCGTCGTGGAAGTCGACCCGGCGCAGGGTCTGGACGCCGACCACGGCCACGGTGCCGAACAGGGCGATCCCGGCCCCGCCGAGCACCGGCGGCGGGATGGCGGCGACGATGGCGCCGACCTTGGGGATGAGGCCGATGATGATCATGAACAGCCCGGCGGTGGCGACCACGAAGCGGCTCTTCACCTTGGTCAGCCGGACCAGGCCGACGTTCTCGGCGAAGCAGGTGTAGGGGAACGAGTTGAGGATGCCGCCCAGGGTGGTGGCCAGGCCGTCGGCCCGCAGCGCCCGGGCCACGTCCTCCTTGCCCACCGGCTTTTCGACGATCTCGCCGCAGGCGAACACGTCGCCGGTGGTCTCCACCATGGTGATCAGCATCACGATGACCATGGAGATGACCGCGGCCACCGGGAAGGTCGGGGCGCCGAAGTGGAAGGGGGTGGTGACCCCGACCACGTCGGCGCCGGCGACCCTGCTGAAGTCGGTGTAGTCGAAGATCCAGCCGGCCAGGGTGCCGACCACCAGGCCGATGAGCACCGCCACGGTGGCCAGGAAGCCGGTGAACATCCGGTAGATGGCCAGGATGACCAGCAGGGTGAAGCCGGCAAGGGCCAGGTTCCGCAGCGCGCCGAAGGTGGGCGGGTCGCTGAACTGGCTGGCGCCGCCACCGCCGGCGTCCAGGGCGGCCACCGACAGCAGGACGATGCCGATGATGGTGATGACCGTCCCGGTGACGATGGGGGGGAACAGCCGGATCAGCCTGGCGAAGAACGGCGCCACCAGGAACGCGAAGACCCCGGCGATGATCACCGAGCCGTAGATGGCCCGCAGGCCGGGCACGCCGCCGCCTTCGGTCAGCCCGATGGCGATCATCGGGGACACGGCGGCGAAGGTGACGCCCTGGAGCAGCGGCAGCCGGACGCCGATCTTCCAGAACCCGACCGACTGGATGATCGAGGCGATGCCGCAGGTGAACAGGTCGGCGTTGATCAGGTAGGCGAGCTGCTCGGGGGTCAGGTCGATGGCGCTGGCCAGCAGGATGGGGACGATGACGGCGCCGGCGTAGAAGGCCAGCACGTGCTGGAACCCGTAGACGGCCAGCTTGGCCGGCGGCAGGATCTCGTCGACGGGGTGGACGGGGCGGCGGCCGGCTGCCCGTGCTGCGGTCCTGGCCATCTGGCGTCACAGCCGTTCGGTGGGTGCTCCCCGATTCAGTCGCGCTCGACGGTGACCTCGATGCGTCCGTAGGGCTCGACCGTGACCCAGTAGATCTCCCGGTCGTTGTCCAGGCCGAACGGCGCCAGGTCGTAGAGGATGTGGTGCTTGTTGGGCAGGGTGAAGCTGATCCGCTCGATCTGCTCGAACCGTTCCAGGATCGCCTGGCCCATGCGCCAGATGGTGTGCTGCACCGACGGGCTGAAGTGGTCGGTGAAGGTGCGGCCGATCTGCTCGTGCACCCCGTCCCAGACGGCCCCGAAGTCGCCGTCGGGCTCGCGGTAGTCCCAGGACGCGGTGATGCTGGTGGCCAGGATGCGGTCGTCGGTGTCCTTCAGGGTCCGGTAGCCGCCCTCGAGGAAGGTCGACCATCCCGAGTTGGTCGTCTTCAGCACGTGCAGGTCGTCGATGCCGGCGGTGACCAGCCGCTGGTCGCCCTCGCCGGTGACGACCGCGGTGTGCTTGCCCCCGGCGGCCTTGGTGAAGGCGTGGTCGTGCGGCTGGCCGTCGACCGCGATCCGGTCCCAGCGCTGCTCGACCACGCTCACCCGGGCGCCCCGGACCCGCGGCTGGGTGAGGAGATACTCCACCAACCGCAGCCCGTACTCCTCGGGCGTGTCGAAGGCGTGCTGCCTGGCCACCGCGTACACGGTGTTGCGCATGGTGTCGGTGGCCATGGCCCCGGTGTTGTCGCCCTCGGTGTGCACGGCGTCGTAGTCGCCGGTCAGGGCCACGTCAACGCGGTAGTCGCGCACCTCGTGCCGGTCGGTGGTGCGCACCACCTTGAACAGGTGGTTGCCGGCCTTGCCGTAGCGGTTCGCACCCAGGACGATGCCCATGGTCGAGGACTCCCTCACACTCGTCGGGCCAGGGCGATGTCGTCCGGCCGCACCGGGATCCGGGTCAGCGGCAGGCTGGTCGCCTGGCGGATGGCGGCCACCACCGCGCCGGTCGAGGAGATGGTCGGCGGCTCGCCGACGCCCTTGGCCCCGTAGGGCGCGGCCCGCTCGGCCTGCTCGATCCAGGTCTGCACCACCGGCGGCATGTCCAGGGCGGTCGGGAGCAGGTAGTCGGTGAACGACGGGTTCCTGATCCTGCCCTGGTCGACCAGGATCTCCTCCATCACGGCCAGGCCGACGCCCTGGGCGATGCCGCCCTCGATCTGGCCGGTGACGGCCAGCGGGTTCAGCGCCCTGCCGATGTCCTGGGCCGTGGCCACCTGGACGACCCGCACCAGCCCGAGCTCCGGGTCGACGTCGACCACCGCGCGGTGGGCGGCGAAGGCCAGCGACCAGTGGGCGTTGCCCTGGCCGTTCTCGTCGAGCGGCTCGGTGGGGGCGTGGTGGAACTCGCGGGTCGCCTCGATCGGCCCGGCGCGCAGGGCGTCGACCAGCGACACGCTGGCGCCGCCGTCCTTGGTGACCAGCTCGCCCTCTTCCAGCACCATGTCCGCGGGGGCCAGGTGCAGGTCGAGGGCTGCCCGCTCCAGCAGCACCTCGCGCACCGCCGAGCAGGCCATCTGGACCGCGCCGCCGGACATCATCGTCTGGCGCGAGGCGCTGGTCGAGCCGGCCGAGCCGACCTGGGTGTCGGCCGCCTGGACGACCACCTCGTGGACCCCCAGCTCGGCCCGGGCGATCTGCTGGGCGATGGTGACGAACCCCTGGCCGACCTCGGCGGTGGCGGTGTGGACGGTGGCCACCGGCTCGCCGCCCGGCCCCAGCTCCAGGCGCACCCGCGCCGTGGAGTAGTCGTCGAACCCCTCGGAGAAGGCCAGGTTCTTGAACCCGACCGCGAACCCGACCCCGCGCCGGACGTCGCCGTGCAGGGCGGTCAGCCCGGCGCCGCCCGGCAACGCCATCACCGGGGCGTCGGCCGCCAGCGGCTCGGGCATCGGCAGGTCGCGGCAGGCGATGATGCACTCGGCCACCGGGGCGGTGCCGGTGATCACCTGCCCGGTGATCAGCTGGTCGTGGGTCTTCATGGCGTTGCGCAGGCGCAGCTCGATCGGGTCGATGCCCAGCTCCGCGGCCAGCCGGTCCATCTGGGCCTCGGCGGCGAACGAGGTCTGCACCGCCCCGAACCCGCGCATGGCCCCGCACGGGGGGTTGTTGGTGCGCACGGCGAAGCCGTCGACCTTGGCGTTGGGGGTGAAGTAGGGGCCGGGGGCGAAGGCCGAGGCGTTGGAGATCACGGCCGTCGAGGACGAGGTGTAGGCCCCGCCGTCGAACACCATCCGGCACTCGACGTTGACCAGCTTCCCCTCGCGGGTGGCGTGATGGCGGTACCAGAGCCGGGCCGGGTGCCGGTGGACGTGACCGAAGAACGACTCCTCGCGGCTGTACACCATCTTGACCGGCTTGCGGGTGACCAGCGCCAGCAGGCAGGCGTGGATCTGCATGGAGAGGTCCTCGCGGCCGCCGAAGGCGCCGCCGGTGCCGGCCAGGCTGAGCCGCACCTTCTCCCGCGGCAGGTTCAGGCAGGCGGCGATCTGGTCGCGGTCGACGTGCAGCCACTGGGTGGCGACGTACAGCTCGACGCCGCCGTCCTCGCTGGGCACGGCCAGGCCGGACTCCGGGCCCAGGAACGCCTGGTCCTGCATCCCGACCTCGTAGTCGCCCTCGACCGCCACCTCGCCCTGGGCGTCCGGGTCGCCGAAGCGGATCCTCAGGTGTCGGAACAGGTTGCCGGCGGGGTGGATGGGCTCGCCGACCATGGCCGCCTCCGGGTCGACCACCGGGGCCAGGACCTCGTAGTCGACCCCGATCGCGGCGGCGGCCCGGCGGGCGATCTCGGGATGGTCGGCGGCGACGGCGGCGACCGGCTCGCCGTGGAACCGGACCACCTGGTCGGCGAACACGGGCTGGTCGTGGTGCTCCAGGCCGTAGGTCCGGCTGCCCCACAGGTCGTCGTTGGTGATGACCGCGTGCACGCCGGCGATGGCCAGGGCGGGTGCGGTGTCGAGCGACCGGATGCGGGCGTAGGGGTGGGGGCTGCGCAGGGTCGCCCCCCACACCATCCCCTCCATCCACAGGTCGGAGGAGAAGGCGAACTGGCCCTTGGTCTTGGCCGGGGCGTCGGGCCGCAGGACGCTCTCCCCGAGGCCGGGGGCCCGGCGGGTGCGGGTGAAGGTGCTCGGCAGGCTAGGTGCTGGCACGGGCGCGCTCCTCCTTGACGGCGTGGAAGGCGGCGAAGATGCGGCCGTATCCGGTGCAGCGGCACAGGTTGCCGGAGATGGCCTCGCGCAGCGTGAGCTCGTCGGCGTCGGGCCGGCGGTCCAGCAGGTCGTGGATGGCCACGATCATCCCGGGGATGCAGAAGCCGCACTGCACGGCCCCCTGCTCGACGAAGGCCCGCTGGACGTCGGTCAGCTCGCCCTCGGGGCTCAGGCCCTCGACGGTGCGGATGTCGCTGCCGGCCGCGTCGGCGGCCATCACGCAGCAGGCGGCGATCAGGGCCCCGTCCAGCATGACCGAGCAGGAGCCGCACTCGCCCTGCTCGCAGGCGTTCTTGGCGCCGGGAAGGCCGAGTCGCTCCCTGAGCACGTAGAGCAGGCTCTCCCCGATCCAGGCGTCGGAGACCTCCCGGTCCTTGCCGTTCACCGACAGCTGGTAGCTGTCGGTGGCCTGGGCGTCGGCGGCGTTGGCATCTCCGCTCATGCGGCGAGGCTCCTCTGCAGGGCGCGGGTGGCGACCACCTGGACGGCATGGCGGCGGAACTCGGCCGTGCCCCGTTGGTCGGAGATGGGCGTTGCGGCGTCGCGGGCCAGCTCGCCGAACCTGGCCACCGCGTCCGGCGGGGCGGTCATCGCGTCCCAGTCGATCTGGCCGGCGATGAACTCCTCGGCGGCGGTCGCCCGCAGCGGCCGCGGGGCCACCGAGCCGAGGCCGAGGCGGACGCTGCGGCCGGCCCGGTCGACGGCCAGGCCGCAGACCACGATCGAGATCACCATGGCGTTGCGGGTGCCGACCTTGAGGAACTGCTGGGGGCCGTCGAGGCGGGGCACCCGGAGCTCGCGGATGACCTCGCCCGGCTGGATCACGGTCTTCTTGACCCCGGTGATGAACTCGGCCAGCGGCAGGCGGCGCTCGCCGCCGCGGCTGACCAGCACCACGGTGGCGTCAAGGGCGCCGAGCACCGGCAGCCCGTCGCCGGCCGGGCTGGCCGTGCCGACGTTGCCGCCGACGGTGCCGGCGTTGCGGATCTGCGGCGAGCCGACCGTCCGGGCGGCCGCTGCCAGCCCGGGCAGGACGTCGACCAGGTCGTTCTCGATCTCGGTCCAGGTGACCCCGGCGCGGAGCACGACCTCGTCGTCGAGCACCTCGTACCCGGCGAGCTCCTGGACGCGACGGAGGGCGACCACGGCGGGCGGTCGACGGTGGCCGAAGTTCACCTCGACCATCAGGTCGGTGCCGCCGGCCAGCAGGTGCGCGTCGGGGAGCTCGTCGAGCGCGTCGAACACCGCGGCCAGCGTCGTGGGACGGGCAACCAGCATGATGACCTCTCATCCAGCGGTGGGATGGGGACCGCCGCGGCCGGAAAGGTCCTCGATCAGCGTCAGGATGGCGCTGTGGTCGAGGGAGCCGCGGTCGAGGCTGCGCAGCGAGACCAGCATCTGGGCGACCAGCGCCGTCACCGGGATGGCCACCCCGGCGTCACGGGCCGCCGCCTGGATGATCTGCATGTCCTTGTGGTGCAGGTCGATGCGGAAGCCCGGGTCGAACTTGCGGGCCAGCATGTTGGCCGCCTTGCGCTCCAGGATCTGGTTGCCGGCCAGCCCGCCGGCCAGCACCTTGATGGCCGGCTCCATGTCGACGT
>DATHIG010000091.1:0-2277 GCA_035490035.1 Actinomycetes bacterium | reverse complement strand
AGACCTTCGCCCTCGGCGTCGCCCGGCATGCCTTCCAGCTGGACGGCTACCGGCTCCTGGCCACCGCCCCCACGGGCATCGCGACCGTGAGCTTGGAGGCTGAGGGGTTTGAGGAGGTGGCCACCTGCGACCGGCTCTTGGCCGACCTGGACGGTGGCCGCGAGCAACTCGACTCTCGGACGGTGCTGGTGGTGGACGAGGCCGGCATGCTCGGCAGCCGCAAGCTGGCCCGCCTCCTCGAGCATGCGGACCAGGCTGGGGCCAAGGTGGTGCTGGTCGGCGATGACCGGCAGCTGGCCGCCATCGACGCCGGCGGCGGCTTCCGCGCCCTCCGGCTGCGGCTCGGCGCCTCCGAACTTCTGGAGAACCGGCGGCAGCAGCAAGCTTGGGAACGCGAAGCCCTCGACCTCATCCGGAGCGGGCTGGTCGACGAGGCCGTGGCCGCCTATCAGGCACACGACCGGGTGGTGGCCGCCGACTCCAAGCCGGCCGCCACCCTGGCCCTGCTCCAGGACTGGTGGCAGGCCTGGCAGGAGGGCGAGCGCGATCCCACCCAGGAGGTGATTGTGCTGGCCGGCCGCCGGGCCGAGGCGGATCGGCTCAACACGGCCTGTCAGCAGCTGCTGGTCGCCCGCGGCCGCCTCGGCCAAGAGCGCCTCCAGGTGGAGGACCGGCAGCTGGCGGTGGGGGATCGGGTGGTGTGTGGCCGCAACGCCATCGCCCAGCTGGGGGTGGCCAACGGCACCCGCGGCACCATCACCGCGTTGGATCCCCACGCCCGCACCTTGACCATCCGGGTCGACGGCAAGGACCCGCGGGAGGTGACCCTACCCGGCTGGTACCTGGATGGCCGCGGTCGGGGCGAGCGCAACCGCCGGGTGGACCTGGCCTATGCCACCACCGGCCACCGCGCCCAAGGGCTGACCAGGTGGCGGGCGCTGGTCCGGCTCACCGGCACAGAGGACAGCAACTGGCTGTATGTGCAGCTGTCCCGGGCCCGGCACCAGACCACCCTGTATCCGGTGGTCGGGCCTGAGCCCCAAGGGCCAGCCGAGCTCGACCTGCCCGACCGTGACCCTGGTGATGGGTACACCCAGCTCGCCCAGGCGCTGTCGCGCGTCGGCGACCAGCGGTTGGCGATCGATACCCCAAGCAGTCTGGACCTGCGGCGGCTGTCGACCGCCGAGCTGCGGGCCGAACGGGACCGGCTGCGGGGCCTCCTTGACCAGGCGCCCCGGGATCGGGCCCGGGAGCTTGAGCGGGCCGGTGCCCGCCGGGCCGAGGCCGACCAGGTCCTCGAGCAACTCACGCCCACGAACGGCCAGGAGTACCAGGGCCGGGGGATGCTTCGCCTGTCATGGCAGGGTGGGCCGGCCGGTGCCGGACCGGGGGTGGTGGCGGTGGCCCGCCAGCAGGCCGACCGCGCCCACACCACCGAACTCGCGCTGCGGCGGCAGCAGCAGCGCCGGGCCGGCTGGCTGGAGGCCAACGCCCACCTCGGCCCCGCCTACCGGCATGTCGTGCGGGAGCTGGCCTGGCAGCGGCGGGCCAGCGGCCTGGCCGTCGAGCACCATCAGCCCGGCTACCTTCGTGAGGAGCTCGGCCCGGTGCCCGAATCGACCCGAGGCCGGAGGGTCTGGCGGCAGGCCGCTACCGCGATCGAGGACTACCGCCGCGCCTACAGCATCACCGACTCCGACCAGGCGCTGGGTCCGGCGCCGCCGGAGCCTACCCAGCGGGCCGCCTGGAAGCATGCCCGCACCGCCGCCCAACAGACCAAGGACCGCCAGCGCCCCCACAGCCGCCAGGAGCGAACTGGATCGACGCGCTCAGCCCCCAGCGACCGCCGTGACTCAGACACCGCCCACGCCCACAACGAGCGAGTGCCAGCACGCCGGCGCGGCCAGGAGCGGGCCGCCAGCTAGCAGCAGCGAAGGAGGCCAGCCATGGCCAGACCCCACTCCACCCCGCCCGACCCCGACCCGGACGGCATCTGGCCGTCTTGTGACGAGGAGCAGCCGGGCGTGTCCATCCGGCCCCTCCACCAGGCCGACCTCCCGGTCCTGCTCGCCCACCTCCACCACCACGACCACGACCAGGACGAGGGCCTTGTGGCCGGGCCGGGCGGGCGGCGGCCGGCCGCAGGCGGACCGGTGGTAGCGGTGCGGGTGCGGGCCAGCGTCGGCCGCCCCGGCGCCTCCGCCCACACCGAGTACCGGCGCCGGCGGGCCACCGAACGAGCCACTTGGACCCACAGCCTGCCCTGGCGGGCTGGCG
>DATHIG010000090.1:0-4916 GCA_035490035.1 Actinomycetes bacterium | reverse complement strand
CAGGCGGCGGACGAGGCGGGGATCGAGCTGCACGAGTACGACCCCGACCGCGAGCTGATGCTGCTGCGGGCCCCGGCCATCGTCGAGGGCGCCATCCAGCAGGCCATCGCGAACACCGAGGTGACCATCAACGACGCGACGGTCGTGGTGGTCGGCTACGGCAACATCGGGTCGCTGCTGACACGGCACCTGCGCGGGCTGGGCGCCCACGTCCACGTGGCGGCCAGGAACCCCACCCAGCGGGCCGCCGCCTACGCGGACGGCGCGACCCCGCTCACGCTCGAGGAGCTGCCGGCGCTCGCCCCCAGCCTCGACATGGTCTTCTCGACGGTCCCCGCCCGGGTGGTCGGGCGCGAGCTCCTGGAACGGCTTCCCCCGGGCAGCCTGGTCCTCGACATCGCGCCGCCCCCCCACCACGCCGACCTGGACCTGGCCGCGGAGCTCGGGCACCGTGCGGTGTGGGCCCGCGGCCTTGGCCGTCGAGCCCCGGTCACGGTCGGCAACAGCCAGTGGATGGGACTGCGGAGGCGCATCGAGGCGATCGAGCGCCGCAAGCGCGAACCGGACGGGCATGCAGCCGGCGCCGGATGGGCCGGCAGATGAGCGAGCAGTGGAGGTCCCCCGACGTCGCCATCGTCGGCGGCGGGTCGGTCGGGCTCATGGTCGCGCTCGAGCTGACCAGGCGTGGGCTCAGGCCGGTGGTCCTGGAGCGGGCGGGAGATGTCCTGTCGGGCTGTTCCGGGGGCAGCGCGGGCCTGCTCTCCCCCGCCCACAGCACCCCGCTGGCAACCCCGGGCGCGGTCCGTGAAGGCCTGCGGCACATGCTGCGCAGGGACAGCCCCTTCTCCATGCGTCCACGACCGGGCCTGCTGCTCTGGTTGCTGCGGTTCATGGCCGCGGCGCGTCCCAGCCGGGTCCTCGCCGGAACCGAGGTGCTGCTCCAGCTCAGCTTCAGCAGCCTCGAGCGCCACCAGGCGCTGGCCGCCGGCGGCCTCGACACGGGGCTGCGGGCGCTGGGGGCGATCAACGTCTACGAGACCGAGCAGGCCTTCGCCAAGGGGCGGGCCGAGGCCAAGGCCCTGGCCGCTCACGAGATCAAGTCGCAGGTGCTGAGCCCCGAGGAGGCCCGATCACTCGAGCCCGCCCTGTCGGACCGCGTGGTCGGCGCGGTCTTCTATCCCGACGAGGCGCAATGCGAGCCCGAACGGTTCATGCTGGCGGTCGCCGCGGCGGCGCAGGCGGCCGGTGCGGTCATCCGGACCAGGGCCGAGGTGTTCGACGTGCGCGTGCGCGCCGGTCGTGTCACGGCGCTGGAGACCACCATCGGCCAGCTGAAGCCGCGTGCGGTCGTGGTGGCCAACGGCGCCTGGGCGGCCCAGCTCAGCCGCAGGATCGGGCTGTTCCTGCCGGTCGAGGGCGGCAAGGGCTACCACCTCGACCTGGAGCAGGCGGGATCGGATCCCACGATCCCCGTCTACATGCAGGAGGCGCGGGTGATCGCCACCCCGTTCGAGGACCGGCTCCGGCTGGCGGGGACGCTCCAGCTCACCGGGCTCGACATGCGCCTGGACCGGATCCGGGTCACGGCCACGCTGAACGCGGGGGTCCGGACCCTCCGGGGGATCCACCCGGGAAGGGTGACGGAGGTGTGGCGCGGCATCCGGCCGTGCACCCCGGACGGGCTGCCCGTCATCGGACGCTCGGCACGGATCGAGAACGTGGTCTTCGCCACCGGCCACGCCATGAAGGGTCTGCATCTCGCCCCCGCCACCGGCTCGCTGGTCGCCGACCTGGTCACCGGGCAGACCCCCGTGCACGACCTTGGGCCGCTCAGCCCCGACCGGTTCGGCGGCCCCGGACGGGCGGCCAGGCGGCGGACCGGTCCGGACGGGCAGCGGGCCCACCGATGAACCAGGACATCGTCGACCAGTGCGTCTCCGCGATGGGAGCCGAGGACCTGGACGGGCTGATCGCGATGTCGCCCGAGAACTTCGCCTACGTGGCCGGCTTCATCGTCCCCTCGCAGCCCGTCCTCCGGTGGCGGCACGCGGCCGTCGTCATCACCCGTGACGGCCGGACCGCCCTCTACGCGGTGGACATGGAGGCGTCCACCGTCCGGTCGCTGGAGCCGCAGGCGGAGGTGCGCGTCTGGGAGGAGTTCGCGGAGGACGCCATGCCCGTCCTCGCCGACCTGCTCGCCGACCTGGGCCTGCGATCGGGGCGGGTCGGGATCGAGACCGACTACCTGCCGGCCCGCGACATGGACCGGCTGACGCGGATGCTCCCGGAGGTGCGCTGGCAGCCCGCCCAGGCGGTCTTCAACCGGCTCCGGCTGGTCAAGACGCCGCGGGAGCTGGAGCTGATGCGACGCCTGGCCCGGATCACCGACCGGTCCATCAAGGAGGCCTTCGAGAGCGTCCACCCGGGCGACACCGAGATGGACCTGGCCGGCGCGGTGACCACCACGCTGTTCCGCCTCGGGGCGGACGACTTCAAATGGCTCATCCTGGCCAGCGGCGAACGCAGCCAGTATCCCAACGTCGGGCCCACCACGCGGGAGCTCCGGCGGGGGGACGTGGTCCGGCTGGAGGTGTTCGGGATGCTGGACGGCTACCACACGGGCGTCTGCCGGACGGCCGTGGTCGAGGAGGCTCCGGACGACGCGGCGGACATCTGGTCCAACATCGTGGCCTGTCGCGACCTCATCTTCGATTCGATCCGTGACGGCGCCAGCGGGGCGGAGACCTATGGCAAGGTCGCCGACCGGTTCCGGGCGCTCGGGTGGGAGCCGATGAGCTTCGTGGGACACGGGATCGGCCTGTTCGTCCACGAGGACCCCTACATCGGCAGGTACGGAGACGCCCGCATCGACGCCGGGATGGTCCTCGGCACCGAGCCCGTGTTGCTGGTCCCGGGGGCGTATGGGTTCCAGGTGAAGGACGTCGTGGCGGTGACAGAGGATGGTTGCGAGGTCCTGTCCGACGTGACCAGCACCGACGAGCTCTTCGTGATCGACTGAGCGACGGCTGACGAGAGGAGACGAGGGCGAATGGATCTGGGACTGGCCGGTACGAAGGCGATCGTCACCGGCGGCAGCAAGGGCATCGGCCGCGAGACAGCTCGGATCCTGGCCGAGGAGGGCTGCGACGTCGCCATCACCGCCCGTGACGGTGACCGCTTGGAGCTGGTGGCCAAGGAGCTCAGCCAGGCCACCGGCCGGACGGTCGTGCCCCTCACCGGTGACATGAGCGTCCAGGCCGACGTCGAACGAACCATGGCTGCGGCGATCGACGCCCTTGGCCATGTCGACGTCCTTGTCACGTGTGCCGGGAGCAGCCCCGGCGGGCTGCTCGAGGATCTGACCGAAGCGGACTGGATGAGCAGCGTCGGGCTGAAGTTCATGGGGTACGTGCGCTGCTGCAGCGTGATCCTGCCGCACATGCGGGAGCGCGGATCGGGCAGCGTCGTGCTGGTCGTGGGGAACGACGGGCTCAAGTCCTCGTACTGGGAGCTGACGGCGGGGATCGCCAACGCCGCCGACATCAACTTCGTGAGCGCGGTGGCCGAGCAGTACGGTCGGCACGGGGTGCGGATCAACACGGTCAACCCCGGTCCGGTGAACACCGACCGCTGGGACGGGCTGGAGAAGCGCTTCGCCCTCGATCGGAACCTCCCGCAGGCAGAGGCCCGCCGGATCGTGCTCGGCACGTTGCCGCTGGGGCGGATCTGCGAGCCGGAGGAGGTGGCCAGCGTGGTCGCGTTCCTTGCCTCACCCCGCGCGAGCTACGTGTCCGGCACCCACGTGCTGACCGACGGCGCCCAGATGAAGGGACTGCTGGACGCGGGACTGCATGGCTGAGCCGGGTGGGCGCGCCGGCCATCGATCTTCCACGGAGGCAGGGAACCCGTTGACCGGACTCATCGATGTGCATTCGCACCACTACCCGGACGCCTACATGGAGGCCTGCCGGCGACCGGACAGCGGGTTCACCCACTACTACCGGGACGATGGCCGGTTGATCGTCCTCCAGGACGGCGCGGTCGGACTGGCCGTGCCCCAGCCGCTCCCGCCCCTCGAGCATCGCATCGGGATGATGGACGAGGCAGGGGTCGACGTGCAGGTCCTCTCGGTCTCGGCGCCCAACGTCTTCCGGCTCCCCGAACCGCTCCGCATCCCACTCACCCGCGACCTGAACGACGAGTTCTCCGACCTGGCCGGGGGCGCGAGGGGGCGGCTGCGGGTGTTCGCCAGCCTGCCGCTTCCGGCGGTGGATGCCGCGCTGGAGGAGCTGGACCGCGCGCTGGCACTGCCGCAGGTGGCCGGCATCGTGGTCTGCTCGAACATCGACCGCGTCAACCTCGACGACGAGCGGTTCTCCCCGGTATGGGAGGAGCTGTCGCGCCGGGGCACCACGGTGTTCTGCCATCCCACGGTGGCGTGCTGCACCGACGGCCTGCGCGAGTACGCGATGTCCCTGGCCATGGGGTTCATGGCCGACACCATGTTCGCGGTGGGCCGGCTCGCCTATGCAGGGACGTTCGACCGCTTCCCGGGGATCCGGTGGATCTTCACCCATCTCGGGGGGACCATCCCCTTCGTCCTGCCCAGGTACGACAACTACTTCCGCCAGTTCCCGGAGTGCCGGGAGAAGATCGACCGCCCGCCGTCGGAGATCATGCGGGAGCTGTACTACGACACCGTGACCATGCATGCGCCGGCCCTCCGGTGCGCTGTGGACACGCTCGGGCCGGGACGACTGGTCTTCGGGTCGGACTATCCGCACGTGCCCGGTGGGATCGACCGGTTCGTGGCCGTGCTCAACTCCGTCGGCCTGCCGGAGGAGGAGCTGGCGATGATCGGCCGCCGCACGGCGGCGGGACTGATCGGCCTCCAGGACCTCCAGGCCGTGGAAGGT
>DATHIG010000089.1:0-15976 GCA_035490035.1 Actinomycetes bacterium | reverse complement strand
GGGGTCGGCGAAGGCGAGGTTGAGGTGGACCGGGCCGGCGGGCGGGCCGCTCGCCTCCGCCCAGGCGCGGCTGGCCAGGGAGCGCCAGTAGCGGCCGGCGGCCGGGTCGTCGTTGGGGACGCCGACCTCGCAGAACCAGCGCACCGCCGACCCGTACAGCTTGAGCTGATCGGTTGCCTGGTTGGCGCCGGTGCCGCGCAGCTCGGGCGGCCGGTCCGCCGTCAGCACCAGCAGCGGGACGCGGGCGTTGTCGGCCTCCAGCACCGCCGGGTGCAGGTTGGCGGCCGCCGTCCCCGAGGTGCACAGCACCGCCGCCGGCCTGCCCGACCGCAGGGCCGCCCCGAGGGCGAAGAACGCCGCCGAGCGCTCGTCCAGATGGACGTGCACCCTGATCCCCGGATGCTCGGCCAGCGCCAGCGCCAGGGGCGCCGACCTCGACCCCGGAGCCAGGCAGGCATCGGTCAGCCCGGCCCTGGCCAGCTCGTCGACCAGCGTGAGCGCGAACCGCCGCCCGGCCCCGCTCACGCTAGGCTCCGGGAATGGCCGAGCACACTGCGGGACGCCGATCGGGGACGCCTGGTCGCGTCGAACCTGCCGCGCCCCTGCACCACGTCATGGAGGGCTGGCCGCGGGGACCGGGGCGGCGGATGGACCGGCGCCCCCGGGCCGCATCCCGACCGGTCGAGCCACCGGTCGACCGGGTGGTGCTGGTGCACGGGTTCACCCAGACGCTGGCGGCGTGGGAGCCGGTGGCGAAACGGCTGCGGGGGCGCTGGCCGGTGGTCAGGGTCGACCTGCCGGGGCATGGCGGGTCGGGCGGGGTCCGGGTGGGGTTCTCCGAGGCAGCGGGGCTGCTGGGGGCGAGCGGGGGGGCGGGCGCCTACGTCGGGTACTCGCTGGGCGGGCGGCTGTGCCTTCGTCTGGCCCTCGACCGGCCCGACCTGGTCCGGGCGCTGGTGCTGGTCGGCGCCTCGCCAGGGATCGCCGGTCCCGCGGCCAGGGTCGAGCGCCGGACCGCCGACGAGGCGCTGGCCGCCGCCATCGAGCGGGACGGGGTGGAAGCGTTCCTTGACCGCTGGCTGGCCGGGCCGCTGTTCGCGACCCTCCCGCCGGAGCAGGCCGGCCGGGCCGAGCGGCTCGCCAACACCGCCGATGGCCTGGCCGACGCCCTGCGCCGGCTCGGCGCCGGAGCCCAGGAGCCATTGTGGGACCGCCTGGCCGAGCTGCGCCCGCCCACCCTGCTGCTGGCCGGGGCGCTGGACGCCAGGTTCGCCGCCGTCGCCAGGGAGATGGCCGCCGCCGCCGGCCCGGTCGCCCGGGTCGCGCTCGTCCCCGGCGCCGGCCACGCCGCCCACCTGGAGCGCCCGGCCGAGGTCACCGCGCTGATCGAGGAGTTCCTGACCGCCAGCCTCGGCGGCCCGCCCGGCGAGCCCGCCCGACCGAGCGGAGGAGCGCCGGGCCACGGGGACGGGCCAGCGGGCGACGGCCCCGCCGGCACCATCCCCGGCTGACAACGGCCTCACGACAGCCACAGCCCCGCGGCCAGCAGGACGCTCACCACCAGCTGGAGGCGGGCGGTGGCGCCGAGGGCGGCGATCAGGCCGGGGCCGTCGGTGCGGGTGCGGACCAGGCGCACCGGGGGAATGGCGAGGGGGAGGGCGGCCAGGGTGACCAGGACCGGCGGACGGGCCAGGCCGACCAGGGCGGCGGACGCGAACACGACGGCGATCACGGCCGCGAACAGGTCGCGGGCCCGCTCCCGGCCCAGGCGGACGGCCAGGGTCCGCTTGCCGGCCAGCCGGTCGCCGTCGATGTCGCGGACGTTGTTGGCCAGCAGGATCGCCACCGCGCCCAGGCCGACCGGCACCGAGGCGGCGACGGCCGCCGCCGGGACCCGGCCGAGCTGCACGTAGGCCGATCCGCAGGTGGCGACCACGCCGAAGAAGGCCAGCACGGCCAGCTCGCCGAAGCCGGCGTAGCCGTAGGGCCGCGGCCCGCCCGTGTAGAGCACCGCGGCGGCGATCGCGGCCACCCCGACCAGCAGCAACCTGAGGTCGACGGCCACGGCCAGGGCCAACCCGGCCAGCCCGGCGACCGCGAAGGCGACCGCGGCGGCGCGCTTGACCGCGGCCGGCGCGGCCAGGCCGGCCGCGGTCAGCCGGGTCGGCCCGAGCCGGGCCGGGGAGTCGGTCCCGCGCAGCCCGTCGGAGTAGTCGTTGGCGAAGTTGACCCCTATCTGAAGCGCCACCGCCACGACCAGGGCCGCCCCCGCCCGCCAGGCCACCACCCGCCCCTCCGCGCCGGCGACGGCCGTCCCCACCAGCACCGGGCACACCGCCGCAACCAGCGTCCGAGGCCGCGCCCCCTTGACCCAGGTCTTCATCGAGCTCAGGGACGCTTGGGGAACTTGGTGAAGTCGGGGGGGCGTTTCTCGCGGAAGGCGTTGCGGCCCTCCTGGGCCTCCTCGGTCATGTAGTAGAGGAGGGTGGCGTCGCCGGCGAGCTGCTGGACGCCGGCCAGGCCGTCGGTGTCGGCGTTGAGGCCGGCCTTGAGCAGCCGCAGGGCCAGCGGGCTGTGCTCCAGGATCCGCTGGCACCACTCGACCGTGACCCGTTCCAGGTCGGCCAGGGGCACGACCGTGTTGACCAGGCCCATGGCCAGCGCCTCCTGGGCGTCGTACTGGCGGCACAGCAGCCAGATCTCGGCCGCCTTCTTGCGCCCGACGGTGCGGGCCAGCATCCCCATGCCGTAGCCGCCGTCGAAGGACCCGACCCGCGGACCGGTCTGGCCGAAACGGGCGTTGTCGGCGGCGATGGTCAGGTCGCAGACCAGGTGGAGCACGTGCCCGCCGCCGACGGCGTAGCCGGCCACCATCGCGATCACCGGCTTGGGCAGCCGCCGGATCTGGATCTGGAGGTCGAGCACGTTCAGGCGGCCGATGCCGTGCTCGTCGACGTAGCCGTCGTCGCCCCGGATGCGCTGGTCGCCGCCCGAGCAGAAGGCGTCGGGGCCCTCGCCGGTCAGCACGATGACCCCGATCGCCGGGTCGTCGCGGGCGAGCTCGAAGGCGTCCTGGAGCTCGAACAGGGTCTTGGGCCGGAACGCGTTGCGGACCTCCGGCCGGCAGATGGTGACCTTGGCGATCCCCTCGGCGGTCTCGTAACGGATGTCGGTCCAGTTGCCCTGCTGCTGCCACTCCACTGGCGTTCGCGCTCCTCGGCAGGCTTCTCGGCGGCGACGGCCCTGCTAGCCTACCGGGCCATGTCAGAGTCTGTTCGGCTGGTCGCCATCGCCCTCCCTCGCCCGGCCGCGGCCACCGCCGTGGTGGCCGCCTGGGAGGCCGGGGAGGCGGTCCTGCCGCTCGACCCCGACGCCCCCGCGCCGGAGCTGGCCGGGGCGCTGGCCGCCGCCCGGCCCACCCACCTGCTGGACGGCGACGGGCGGAGCCGCCTGCGTGGCGGTGAGCCGGTCGAGCCGGGCATCGCCGCGGTGGTCGCCACCTCGGGCACCAACGGCCCGCCAAAGGCGGTCGAGCTGGGCGCGGACGCGATCAGCTGCTCGGCCCTTGCCGTCTCGGCCGCGCTGGAGGCCGGGCCTGGCGACCGCTGGCTGTGCTGCCTGCCCGTGCATGGCGTGGCCGGGCTGGCCGTCCTGGCCCGGGCCTGGCGGACCGGCCTGCCGGTCGAGGTCCACCAACGCTTCGACCCGGCCGCCGTCGGCGCCGCGGCCGGTCGGGCGACCCTGGTGTCGCTGGTGCCCACCATGCTTCGCAGGTTGCTGGCCGCCGGCGTCGAGGTGGCCCGGTTCCGGAGGGTGCTGCTGGGCGGCGGGCCCATCCCCGCCGATCTGATCGAGGAGGCCGCCGGCCTCGGGGTCGGCCTGGTCCGCACCTACGGGCTCACCGAGACCTTCGGGGGTGTGGTCCACGACGGCCACCCGCTGGACGGTGTGGAGCTGGAGATCGCAGGGTCCGGGGGCCTCCAGCCCACCCCGCCGGAGCATCGGGGGTCCGGGGGATCGCGGCCGGGGCCTCCGGAGCATCGGGAACCCGACGGCGAGATCCTGGTCCGCGGCCCGATGCTGTTCCGCCGCTACCGCGGCGACCCGGAGCGCAGCGCGGCCGCGCTCCGCGATGGCTGGCTGCGAACCGGCGACCTCGGGCGGCTCGACCCGGACGGCCACCTGGTGGTGCTGGGCCGGCGCGACGAGCTGGTGATCAGTGGCGGGATCAACGTCCACCCGGCCGAGGTCGAGGCGGTGCTCGCCACCCACCCGGCCGTCGCCGAGGCTGCCGTGGCCGGCCGCCCCGACCAGGAGTGGGGGCAGCGGGTGGCCGCCTTCGTGGTCCCGCGCGACCCTGCCGCCCCACCCACCCTGGCCGAGCTGCGCGCCTTCGCCCTTGAGCGGCTGGCCCCGGCCAAGGCCCCCCGCGAGCTGGTCCTGGTCCCGGCCCTGCCCCGCGGTCCCTCGGGCAAGCTGCTCCGCCGCCTGCTGCCCGAAGCCGACGTTCAGGACGTGCCAGTGGCCGCCTCCCCGGCGGCCAGGTCGACGGCCACGGACCCGGCCGGGAAGCCGACATAGGCCGTGGCTGCGGACGCGACCTTGTGCAGGCGGCCGAACACCCGCCGCCAGAGCAGCCGCTCCAGCTCGTCCAGCCGCTGGTAGACCTCCTCCCGCGTGACCACCCCCCGCTCGTGCCCCTGCCAGACCGCGGCCATCTCCAAGTCGACGAAGGCCGTGCGGCGCTGATCCTCCTCGTTCACGACTTGCCCCCCCGTTTCGTCGGTGCAGGCAGATTCTTCCACATCGAGGAATACGAGGTGAACGAGGTGATCGCTAAACTCACGGTTTGCTGACCCCCGTTACCATAGGATCCCGGGGGTCTGCACGTGCTGCTCCCGGCGACCTTGGATGGAGGGTGCCTGTGGGCTTCGAGGTCGACCGCGCCGCGCCGGACACCACCCAGGTGCCCGAGCCGCAGCCGCCGGCCGCCCAGCAGCGGCCGCTCGGCCGCCGCGTGCGCGCGCTCGCCGCCCGGTCGATGCATCCGTTCGGCCATGGCCCGGCCACCGACCGGCCGCTGGAGTCGCTGGTCGCCGCCCACCGGGCCGCCCATCCACGGGCCGACACGCGCCTGCTGCACCAGGCCTACGAGGTGGCCGAGCGCGAGCACCGGGGCCAGCAGCGGACCAGCGGGGAGCCGTTCATCACCCACCCGGTGGCGGTGGCCGCCATCCTGGCCGAGCTCGGCATGGACACCATCACCCTGGTCGCGGCCCTGCTCCACGACACCGTCGAGGACACCGGCTACACCCTCGAGCAGACCCGGGCCGACTTCGGCGACGAGATCACCCACCTGGTGGACGGGGTGACCAAGCTCGACACGATGGAGTTCGGCCACGCCGCCGAGGCCGAGACGATCCGCAAGATGATCGTGGCCATGGCCCTGGACCTCAGGGTGCTGATCATCAAGCTCGCCGACCGGCTCCACAACATGCGCACCCTCAGGTTCCAGCCGCTGCACAAGCAGCAGCGGACCGCACGGGCGACCCTCGAGGTGCTGGCCCCGCTGGCCAACCGGCTCGGGCTCCAGGTGATCAAGCGGGACCTGGAGGACCTGGCCTTCGCCACCCTGCACCCGGCCGAGCACGACGAGATCGTGCGCGTGGTCGACCAGCGGGACCCGGACCGCCGCGAGCACGTCACCATGCTGACCCGCCAGGTCGCCTCCGACCTGCGCGCGGCCAAGACCAAGGCGACCGTGATCCCCCACCCCCGGCACTACTACTCGATCTACCAGACGATGCTGGAGCGGGGCAGCCGCGAGATCCACGACCCGGACCGCATCCTGGTCATCGTCGCCGGCGGGGCCAGCGACTGCTACATCGCGCTGGGCGCCGTCCACGGACGCTGGCACCCGGTCCCCGGCCGGTTCAAGGACTTCATCGCCGCGCCCAAGCTCAACGGCTACCAGTCGCTGCACACCACCGTGATCGGCCCGGGCGACGAGCCGGTCGAGGTCCACATCCGCACCGAGGCCATGCACCGCACCGCCGAGTACGGGGTGGTCGCCCAGGCCAGGGAGGCCCGCAGCCGCCGCGCCGCCACCCAGGGCGACGCCACCGGCAACGCCGACGACCTGGACTGGCTGCACCGGCTGCTGGACTGGCAGCGGGCCGTGTCGGACCCGGGGGAGTTCCTGGAGACGCTCCGCTCCGACCTGTCCGACAACGAGGTGCTGGTCTTCACCCCCAAGGGCGACGCCATGACCCTGCCGGCCGGCGCCACCCCGGTCGACATGGCCTACGCCCTCCGCACCGAGCTGGGCCACCACTGCATGGGCGCCCGCGTCAACGGCCAGCTGGTCCCGCTGGCCAGCGTCCTTGCCGACGGGGACGTGGTCGAGGTCCTGACCTCGAGCTCGGAGTACCCGGGCCCGTCCAAGGAGTGGCTCGGCTTCGTCCGCAGCCCCCAGGCCCACGTCAAGATCCGCCAGTGGCTGGCCTCCCAGCACCGCGACGACGCCGTCGACGCCGGCCAGCAGGCCATCGGCCAGGCCCTGGCCGACCAGGGCTGGTCGCTGGAACGCGCGATGGAGGACGGCTCGCTGGCCATGCTCGACTACGCCGACCTGGAGGCGATGTACCGGGCGGTCGGCCAGGACCAGCTGTCGGCCCAGTCGGTCGCCCAGTGGCTGGTCACCGTCCTCGGCACCCAGCCAGAAGGGAACGCGCAGCCCTGACCACGGCCCCCTGGCCCTGGCACAGGCGCGCTTGGGAGCCGTGGGGGGGAGCGGGCTCCCCCCACATGGATCAGGGACGGCTAGCTGAAGATGTCCAGGGGCAGGAACGCCGACACCACAAAGCTCGGGACATCGACCACCTCGCTGACCTTGAGGTCGACGGCCACGCTGCAGATGGCGTAGGCCTGCTGGCGGGTCCAGCCGCCGTGGTCCTGCAGGTGGTCGATCATGTTGAGCAGTGCGTTGCGGGCGGCCAGGGTCAGGTCCTCGGGGCGGTTGACGCCGTCGCGGGTCACCGACAGGCCGGTGGTGGCGAAGAACCGGCGGGGGGCGGCGAACTCGGGTGGCAGGTAGTAGTCGTCGCGGGCGAACTGGAGGTCCTGGATGCCGCGGGCGGCGGCTCGTCCCTTGTGGACGGCGAACCGGACGTGGAGGGTGGACCGCATCTCGATGGCCGTGCCGCAGGTCTCGCTGTCGCCCTGGGCGAAATGGGCGTCACCGGCCGAGAACAGGCCGCCCTCGGCGTACACGGGGATGTAGAGCCGCGCTCCCTTGCCGAGCTGCTTGATGTCGACGTTGCCGGCGGTCTCCCTCGGCGGGATGGTCCGCAGGGCCTCGGCGGCGATCGCCGGGTCGGAGGGGACCGCGTCGGTCGGGTCGGGCGGGAGCACGAACCCGCCCCGGTCGAGGGCGGCCTGCTCACGCGCGGTGGTCCGCTCCATCAGGGCCCGGTCGGGGGCAAGGCCGATGGTGCCCATGAACGGCGACCCGGGGATGCGCACCCCCGGCAGGTCGTCGGAGGCGGCCCACCCGTCGCCGATCCGCCAGCGGGCGATGTAGGGGTCGGGGAACTCGTCGCGCAGGAACCCGAAGCCGGGCACCTGGACGGTGTAGCCGTAGCGGTCCGGCTCGACCTCCAGCACCTCGACCTCCAGCAGGTCGCCAGGCTCGGCGCCGTTGACGAACACCGGACCGGTCAGCGGGTGGACGACGGCGAGGTTGGGCCCGGCCACCGTCTCGAGGGTGGCCTGCGGTCCCATCTGGCCGTCGAAGGCGTCCCTGGTGTCCAGCACCACCTCGTCGCCAGGGTCGCAGCGGACCACCGGAGGGATGTCCGGATGCCAGCGGTTGTGACCGGTCTCCGGCTCCTCGGCCAGCGTCTTCGCGTAGCTGACCCGCACCTCGTGCGTGGCCATGGGCCACCTCCCGTCTCGACGGCTCTCGACGACCTCGGCGCCGAGATCATCCCCCTAAGCACCCTGGTCCGGAAGTGAGGTAGGCGGCCGCGAAACCTAAGGCAGCCGCCCGATCCGGGCCGTGGGGTCTTAGCCATACCGTGATGATCAAGAAACCGGAACCGACCAGCGAGGTGCATGATGCAGCAGCCCAACATCCTCGACGTCGTCGCCCGCGACCACGTCGACGACCTCCGGCGCCAGGCCCGGCAGGCCCGGCTGGCGGCCAAGGCCCGCCGGCACACCGTCCGGTTGACCCAGCGGAGCCGCTGAGCAGCAGCTCAGAGCTCCTGCAGGTAACCAGAGCTGGTAGCGGGAAGGGGTCTCGAGGCTCCGCGCACGACTTCTCGTGCCCCGCGAAGGAGGACCTCACGTGACCGTGGTCGCCCACGACATCAACCGACGAGCCGGCGGACCCGCCGGCTCGTTCGTCTTCGGGCGCAGCGCCATACTCGGAGGCATGGGCGCCACCCTCACCAGCCCCACCTTCGTCGGCCGGACCGACGAGCTGGCCCGGCTGACCCAGGCCGGCCAGCGGGCGGCCGCCGGCACACCGACCGCGGTGCTGGTCGGCGGGGAGGCCGGGGTCGGCAAGACCCGGCTGGTCGCCGAGGTGGCGGCCGGCGCGCGGACCGCCGGCGCGACCGTGCTGGTCGGCGGCTGCGTCGAGCTGGGTGGCGAGGGGGTGCCGTTCGCCCCCCTGATCGAGGCGTTGCGAGCGTTCGTGCGCGACCTGGACGAGCCGGAGCTGGCCAGGATCCTGCCGGGCCAGGCCCGGGCCGAGCTGGCCCGCCTGCTGCCCGAGCTGGGGCCGCCCGCCGACCCCGGGGCGCGCGCCACCTTCGTCGGCGACCCCGGCCCCGGGTCCGACCAGGGCCGGCTGTTCGAGCTGCTGCTCGGGCTGCTGGAGCGGCTGGGCGAGGAGCGCCCGGCGGTCCTGGTCGTCGAGGACCTGCACTGGGCCGACCGCTCCACCCGCGACCTGCTCGCCTTCCTGGTCCGCAACCTCCGCCACGGCCGCCTGCTGCTGGTGCTGACGTACCGCAGCGACGAGCTGCACCGCCGCCACCCGCTGCGGCCGTTCCTGGCCGAGCTGGACCGGGGCCGCCGGATCGAGCGCCTGGAGCTGGCCCGGTTCGGCCGGGCCGAGGTGGCGATCCAGCTCGCCGGGATCCGGGGGACTCCGGCGCCGGCGGAGCTGGCCGAGCGGATCCACGCTCGCTCCGGCGGCAACGCCTTCTTCGTCGAGGAGCTGGCGGCCACGGCCGCCGCCGGGGCCGACGGCGAGCTGCCCCCCAGCCTGCGCGACACCCTGCTGGCCCGCATCGAGCTGCTGTCTGAGCCGACCCAGCAGGTGCTGCGGGTGGCCGCGGCCGCCGGCGCCCGGGTCGGCCACGACCTGCTGGCCGAGGTGGCCGGGCTGCCCGAAGCCGAGCTGCTGGCCGGCCTGCGCGAGGCCGTGTCCGCCCATGTCCTGCTGGCCGAGGCCGCCGACGAGACCTACGGGTTCCGGCACGCACTGGTCAAGGAGGCGGTGTACGCCGAGCTGCTGCCCGGCGAGCGGACCCGCCTGCACGCCCGGTTCGCGGCCGCCCTGGCCGGCCGGGACGATGGCGGCCAAGCCGGCCTCGCCGCCGAGCTGGCCTGGCACTGGTATGCCGCCCACGACCTGGAACGGGCCCTGCCGGCGGCGGTCGAGGCCGGCCTGGCCGCCGAGCGCGCCTACGCCTTCGCCGAGGCCCAGCGCCAGTTCGAGCGTGCCCTCGAGCTCTGGGACCGGGCCGCCCCACCGGAGGGGTGGGGTCGGGTGGACCTGCTGGCGCGGGCCGCCGAGGCGGCCGCCAACGCCGGCGCCGCCGACCGGGCCGTTGCCCTGGTCCGCGGCGCCCTGGCCGAGGTCGACGCCCGGCAGGACCCGCTGCTGGCCGGCCAGCTCACCGAGCGCTTGGCCTTCCACCTGCGCATCGCCGGCCGGCCTGGGGCCTTCGAGGCCTACCAGGAGGCGGTCCAGCTGGTCCCGCCGGGGCCGACGGTGGCACGGGCCCGGGTGCTGGCCGGCCTTGGCCAGGCGCTGATGCTCCGCGCCCGGTTCGCGGAGGCGAGGGCAGCCTGCGAGGAGGCGATCGAGGTGGCCAGGGCGGCCGGCGCCCCGACGGTCGAGACCCACGCGCTGGCGTCCCTCGGGTCCGCCACCGCCCGCCTCGGCGACACCGACGGGGGCCTTGCCCACCTGTGGGAGGCACGCCGCCTGGCCGCCGAGGTGGGCGCGGCCAGCGACGAGGTGCGGGCCTGCATCAACCTCACCGACCTGCTGGACGACCTGGGCCGGCAGGAGGAGTCGGTGGCCGTGGCCACCGAGGGGCTCGAGATCGCCCGGGCCGCGGGCCTGGAGCGGACCTTCGGCGCGTTCCTGGCCGGCAACGCCGCCGCCTCCCTGTACCACCTGGGCCGCTGGGAGGAGGCGGCCCGGCTGACCGACGCCCACCTGGAGCTGGGCGACGAGGAGGACCTCAACACGGTCACGCTGGGCGGGGCCAGGGCGGTGCTGGACGCCGGCCGGGGGGACTTCGAGGCCGCCCTCGGCCACCTCCCCCGGGCGCACAGGCGGCTGTCCGGGGACGTGTTCATCGCCGTCCAGTACCCGCCGGTGCTGGCCGCGGTCGAGGCCGAGGTGGCGGCCTGGCAGGGCCGCCTGCCAGAGGCCGCGGCGGCCGTCGCCGGCGGGCTGGCCGCGCTCCAAGGCCCGCTGGTCGACCTGCGAGCCTGCATGCTGCTCGCCCTCGGCCTGCGGGTCGAGGCCGACCGGGCGGAGCTGGCCGCGGCCCGCCAGGACCACGACACCCTTGCGGACGCCCGCCTGGTCGCCGAGGGGCTGGTGGCGTGGGCCAGGGGCACGCTCGCCGGTTCCGGCGTGGCCTGGCGGGGGGCGCTGCTGGACACCTGCGAGGCCGAGTGGACCCGGGTGCTCGGCGAGGTCGACCCGCAGCGGTGGCTGGAGGCGGTGGCCGGCTGGGACGAGGCCGGCTACCCCTACCCGGCGGCCATGGCCCGCTGGCGGGCCGCCGAGGCCCTGCTGGTCAAACGGGGCGACCGCGGGCTGGCCGGAGACCTGCTGCGCCAGGGCCATGCCGCCGCCACCGCCATCGGGGCCGAGCCGTTGCGCCGGGAGCTCGAGCGGCTGGCCAGGCTGGGCCGGGTGGAGCTGTCCCGGGACGCCGCGACCGCCCCGCCGGCCGACCCGACGTCGGAGCCGGCGGCCCCGCCCGGGGCCGACCTCGGCCTGACCGCCCGCGAGCTCGAGGTGCTGGCCCTGGTGGCCCAGGGCCGCAGCAACCGCCAGGTCGCCGAGACCCTGTTCATCAGCGCCAAGACGGCCAGCGTGCACGTCTCCAACATCCTGGCCAAGCTCGGCGTGGCCAGCCGGGTCGAGGCGGCGGCGGTCGCCCACCGCCTCGGCCTGGTCGCCGGGCAGCCTGGGGCGTGACGCCCCGCTTGCCGTCCTACTGGGCCGCGCCGTCCACGCGGGTCGGCGCCGGCAGGTACCCGTAGCCGCCGCCACCGCTGCCACCGCCGTCGTCCTTGCGGCAGCCGGTCAGGGCCAGGCCGAGCACGAGCAGCAGGACGGCGACGGCCAGCAGCATTCTGCTGTGCACTCCCATTTGGCATCGCCTCCGACGGGGGAACCCTGCCGGCCCATGCCCGATTCCCACCGTTGCCACGGCTGTGCCGAACGTCACCGGCCGGTGGTGACGGCAGGCACCGACGAGCTGGGGCGCGCCGGCCACACTGCCCAGGGTCGGGCCGGCACCGCACGACCGGCCCGCCCGAAAGGAAGCAGCTCCATGAGCCAGATCGTCGCCTGCCCCGAGCCCGGATGCGACGCCGCCGCCGAGATCGTCGCCCGTTGGGTGTGGCCGTCCACCGACGGCCCGCTCGAGCACACCAAGACGTACTGCCTGCAGGGCCACGCAAGGACGCTGCTGACCGCGTCGCTGCTCACACCGGCCCGATCCGCCCGCGTCGTCCACCCGTCGGCGCGCTGGAACTAGCGCCGCACGCCCGGCGCCGGCCGGGGTAGCCTGCCGCCCATGGACGAGCAGGCGACCGCTGCGCTGGCCCGGTGGCGCGGCCAGCTCGACGGCTGGGCGATCCCGGAGGAGATCCTGGCCGGGGCGCCCGAGTCGCCGTGGGGGTTCCCGGTCGGGCTGTTCCGGTCGCGCGCCCAGCGGGCCGGTGCCCGGCCGCCGACTCCGTCCAACCTGGAGGCGGCCCGCTGCCTGCCGCCGGGCGGCAGCGTGCTCGACGTCGGCGCCGGCGCGGGAGCGGCCAGCCTGCCGCTGGCCGCAACGGCCGGGCGGCTGGTGGCGGTGGACGAGTCGCCGGGGATGATCGCCGCCTTCCTGGCCACCGCCCAGGCGGCCGGGGTGCCCGCCGACGGGGTCCATGGCGCCTGGCCGGAGGTTGCCGGCCGGGTCGACCCGGCCGACGTGGTCGTCTGCCATCACGTCCTCTACAACGTCGCTGACCTTGCCCCATTCGTCGGCGCCCTCACCGGCCACGCCCGCCGCCGGGTGGTGGTCGAGCTCACCGAGCGCCACCCGCTGGTCGGCCTCGGCCAGCTCTGGCGGCGCTTCCACCACCTGGAGCGTCCCACCGGACCCAGCGCCGACGACGCCTTCGCCGCCCTGCGCGCCCTCGGCCTCGACCCGGCTCGCCAGGACTGGGAGACCGAGGACGGGCTCGGCTTCGACCAGTTCGACGACCTGGTGGCGTTCACCCGGCGCCGCCTGTGCCTGCCCGCCGACCGCGACCCCGAGGTGGCCCAGGCGCTGCTGGAGGCCGGCACCCGCGAGGTCAACGGGACCTGGGTGAGCGGCCCGCCGCGCCGGCTGACCACCCTGTCGTGGCCCGGAGCGGCAAGCTGACCGGAAGGAGCCCACCATGGACCGGCGAGCGTGGCTGCGGGAACGGCGGCGGTCGGCCGAGGAGCGGCACGACACCATCCACGCCTTCACCTACGACGACCAGTGGGGCGAGATCGGCGCCACCCACCGCCGCTTCCTGGCCGGCCTGATCGAGCACTGCCCGCCCGGCGGGACCATCCTCGACGCGGCCTGCGGGACCGGCAAGTACTTCGGCATGATCCTGGACGCCGACCGCCGGGTCGTCGGCACCGACCAGTCGGTCGGGATGCTGTCCAGGGCCAGGGCCAGGTTCCCGGGGGTCCCGACCGAGAAGGTCGGCCTGCAGGAGCTGTCGTTCGACGCCGAGTTCGACGCGGTCATGTGCGTTGACGCCATGGAGCACATTGCCCCGGAGGACTGGCCGCTGGTGTTGGGCAACCTGCGCCGGGCGCTGCGCCCTGGCGGGCACCTGTACCTGACCGTCGAGCAGGTCGACGAGCAGGAGCTGGAGCGGGTGTACGCCGACGCCATCGCGCGCGGGCTGCCGGTGGTGCGCGGCGAGGAGGCCGACGAGGGCTACCACTACTACCCGCCGCCGCAGCAGGTGGCCACCTGGCTTGGCGAGGCCGGCCTGGTCGTGGTCGAGGAGGCCGACAGCCCCGGCGACGGCTACGGCTACCGCCACCTGCTGGCCCGCCGGGACGACCCGGCTCCCGCCGGTTAGGCGAGCCGCTCGAGCACGGTCCCGTCGCCGGCGACCCGGAAGGCGGCCGGCACGACCGCGACATGGTAGCGGCGGGCCAGGTCCGGCCGTTGTGACACGTCGACGGTGTGCAGCGGGTGCGGCCCGCCGGACAGGCGATGCTCCAGCTCCAGGCAGTCGCTGCACAGCGGATGGGTGAAGTTGACCACCGCAGGCCGCCCGGGGGTGGCGCCGACCTCGGCCAGGTCGAGCGCGCCGACGGCCCCCGGGCGCACGCCGCGGAGCCGGGCCGCCAGCTTGTACAGCTCGCAGCCGACACACAGGCCGGTGGAGGCGGCGACCAGGGCGAGCGCCGCCACCAGGGCCCCCAGGGAGGTCCCGACCGCCGTCAAGCCGGCCAGGTGGGCGGTGAAGGCCGAGCTGAGGACCACCGCCCCGACGATGTTGGCGAACCGGGGCGGGCGGGCGTCCTCGACCCGGCCCTCGCCCAGCCAGGGCTGGAAGAACCGGAAATAGACGACGCACGGCAGGCACCAGCGCCGCCCGAGCAGCAGTCCGACGACCAGCTGCAAGGCGAGCAGGCCGAACAGGCCCCACCAGCCGGTCAGCAGGGCGATGACGCTGACGAGGCCAACGGTTGCCTGGAGGAAGCGAGGGGCGCGGGCGTCGACCACGTCGGTGTCGGCATAGGGGTCGGCGGTCGGGGCACGGCGGACCGTTGTGGAGGACATCACTGGACCATCCTGGGTGCGCGGGAGGAGCGGGGGGAGGGGGCCCGGCCGGTCAGGCGGTCGCGGCGACCTGGCCCGCGCGCGACGACCGTCGGGCCCACCGACAGGCGCAGGACACCCCACGCCCGTGGTCCAGGGCCCGGTCCCTGGTCAGCTGCACACCCACAAGGGTCATACCGGCACGGTGCCGGAGGGACCCGGGAGCTGTCAAGACCTCGTCCTGGCCGTTGGGGGGCATCCCCCCCGGAACGCCCAAGAGGGAGCTACACTCTTCGCTTCCGTGAAGCTGGTCACCTGGAATGTCAACTCGCTCCGGGCGCGGCTGCCGCGGCTGCTGCAGCTGCTGGAGGTCGAGCGCCCCGACGTGGTCTGCCTACAGGAGACCAAGGCGGCGGCCGGCGCCCCGTTCCCGCTGGAGCTGGCCGGGGCCGGCTACACCGCCGTCGGGCACGGCGGGGGCCGCTGGGGCGGGGTGGCGGTGCTGCTCGGGCCAGGCCTGCAACCCGACGAGGTCGCCGCCGGCCTGCCTGGCGAGCCCGACCCGGCCGAGGCCCGCTGGCTGGAGGTGGACGTGGGGCCACTGCGGGTGGTCAGCGTCTACGTCCCCAACGGCCGGGCCGTGGGCACGCCGACGTTCTCGGCCAAGCTGGCCTTCCTCGATGCGGCCGCCGAGCGCCTGGCCGCCCTGCGTGGCCGGTCCCTGGTCGTTGCCGGCGACGTCAACATCGCCCCGACCGATGCCGACCTCTACGACCCGGCGGCGTTCATCGGCAGCACCCATGTGACCCCCGACGAGCGCGGGCGCCTTGGCCGGCTGCTGGAGGGCGGGATGGTCGACGCCTGGCGCCTGCTGCACCCGGAGGAAACCGGCTTCACCTGGTGGGACTATCGGGCCGGGCATTTCGGCCGCGGCCTTGGCATGCGCATCGACCTGCTGCTGCTCTCAGCCGACCTGGTCGGGCGCCTGACCAGCATCCGGGTCGCCCGCGCCTACCGCAAAGGCCCCGGCCCCTCCGACCACGCCCCCCTGCTCGCCACCCTGGACGACCCCGGCTGAGGCGTGTGTTCTACCGGGGGGCGAGCAGGCGGTGGCGAAGTCGATCCAGGTCGATGGGGCTCACGCCGGCCTCGGTCAGGTACCGCTCGACACCGCCGTACCGCCTGGTCAGGTTGTCGAGCACCTCGAGCATGACCTCGGCGCTGGGCGTGAACCTGGCCGCCAGCGCTTCCCGCTCGGCCCGGTCGCCGGGGCCGTCGGCCAGCCACTCCTCCTCCCTGGGGCGCAGGTACTCGGCGGTCAGGGCGTAGTCGTCGGCGATCGTGGCCGACGGCACGTCCACCAGGGCCAGCAGGAGCGCCGAGATCAGCCCGGTCCGGTCCTTGCCGGCCGCGCAGTGGATCAGCACCCCGCCCTCGGGGGCGTTGGCGATCGCGGCCATCACCTCGGCCACCGCGGAACGGAACCGATCGAGCATCCGCGTGTAGTCCTCGGCCAGGGTGGTGAAGTCGTCGCGGGCCGCTGGGTCGATGGCCGCTGGATCGATGAACGACACATTGGTGTAGGCGATGCCGTGGTCGCCCGGCTCGGCGAAGGGGTTGGGGTGCCGGTCGACCTCGCCGGGCAGGCGCAGGTCGATGATGGCCCGGACGCCGTAGTCGGC
>DATHIG010000088.1:0-17132 GCA_035490035.1 Actinomycetes bacterium | reverse complement strand
CGTCCGACATCCCCTCCCAGACCTTCCGGGACGTCGGGTTGCCGTGGATCAGGATCAGGTACTTCACCGGTACCTCCCCATGGGTCTCCCAGGAACGCTTTCACCCGAGATGTCGAGACCAGCTCCGCAGCCTCTACATGCCGACGTGGCTGTGGCGGGGCCGTTGTGGAGCTGGTTGCCGTTGTCGCTGCGGCTGTCCGCGATCTCGACGTGCCGCGTAGCGCAGGTACCAGAACAGCATCAGAGCTGTGGTGACCAGGTAGAACGAGTGCAGCACCCAGGCGGGACCGGCTGGCAGGTGGAAAACGTAGACCGAGTGGATGAGGTTGCCCAGGTTGCTGAGCACGATGTTGCCAAGGCTGTAGGAGCTCAGGTCCTTGGTGTGGGCTGCCTTCAGCAGCATGGGCAGCGTGCTGACGGCGAAGATCGCGGTTGAGATCGTGCCGGCCACGACCGGGAGGCCCATGTCCATGGCAGCCTCCCGTTTCCTGTCCGGTCCCGTGATCACGACGCTACGGGAGCGCCGGCGTCGGCGCGTCGGAAGAACCGCCCAACTCGGCGCCACCCGGGCATGGGTGATTCGGTGTAGGCCCGCCAGACGAGGTCGTGCTGGTGGGCATGCGCGGTGGGCGCCGCCCTGGACGACAGTCCCAGCTTGGTGAGGATGCTGCCCACCCCTCATCCCCCGTCGGGTGCTCCCTGCGGGACGCAGCTTGACGGCCGTGGCACTACGTAGCAGATGCGCTGAAGCAGTCCAATCTGGCTATGGTGGCCGCTGGGACTGGACTTGATAATCGTTGGGTTCGCGCCACACCAGCAGGGTGATCGACGCACTCTCCGCCGCAGGTCCGCAAGGACACCCAGCCGGTCCGATTCGGGGCCTTGGCAGGGCTGTCCAGGATCCGGTTGGAGAGAGGGGACGCGGTGGCAGCGCAGCGCAGGGGCAACGACGGTGTCGAGCCGCCCAGCTACCTTCGGACCGGCGAGGTGGCCGACCTGCTGTCGGTCTCACCCAAGACGGTGTCTCGCTGGGCCAAGGAAGGCAGACTGCCGTTCATGAGGACACTGGGTGGGCACCGTCGTTACCCGGAGGCCGAGATCCGGGAGCTCGTCGACGACCTCCGGCAGGAGCCAACGGCCTGAGCCGACGCCACCCAGCGTTCACATCCAGCCGCGGCGGCGGAACATGGTGGCCAGCACGAGGCCGACCAGGACCATCAGCCCGATGGCCCACGGGTAGCCGAACCTCCAGGCGAGCTCCGGCATGTTGGCGAAGTTCATGCCGTAGACGCCGGCGATGACCGTCCAGGCGATCCCGATGGAGCCCCAGGCGGTGATCTTGCGGACGAAGCGGTTCAGCTCGGTCGACACCCGGGTCTGGAACAGGTCGAGCACCTCCTGGAGGTACTCTCGCTCCAGGTCGGCGGTGTTCTGCAGGTGGCTGAAGCCCTGACGCAGCTCCTGCACGCGGCGCACGTCCACCGGCATGAGCCCCTCCTGGGACCCGAGGGTCTCGATCAGGTGGAGATAGGACTCCTGGGTCTGGGCGGCGTTGGTGCGGATCGTCTGCAGGTCGTGACGCAGCGCGAACAGGTCGTGGAGCAGCGACTCGGCCTTGACCGGGTCGGCGTGCATGACGTTCTGCTCGAGCTGGGCGATGCGCTTGGCCGCCGAGCCGACCAGCTCCTCCTGGACGTGGAGCATCTCGATACGGATGGCCGAGACGACCTCGATGGCCGCCACCGGGCGGAAGCCGTCGGCGTCCAGCCGCCGGCGGATCACGGCCAGCTCACGGTGGGCCGCCTCCACGGTGAGCGCATCATGGGTCGGCCCGAGCACCGTGACGAGCAGATGGAGGTTGAAGAAGATCTTCAGCGGCTGGAAATGCAGCCGCCCGTCGGTCCCTCTGGCCAGCCCGTTGATGGCGCTGAACAGGTGGTCGGTGTACACGTGCAGCTTGGGGACGGGCGTGCGCGCGAAGCACTCCTGCAGGTCGGTCGGCTGGACCCTGATGAGGTCGGTGAGCAGCGTCATCCCCTGCTCGTCGGTGTGGTCAAGGTCGACCCAGACGACGCCGTCCTGCCGGGAGACGACCTCCCGGACCTCGCCCACCGGCAGTGCCACCGCTCCGGTGCCCGCGATCCAGCGAACCTCCACGATGCCTCCCGCCCCCGGCCAGGCTGTGCCCCTGCCCCATCATATGAGGGTTCGGGTCAGGGCCGGCGGAGGTGGCTGCTGGCGAGGGTGACGGCGGCTTCGAGGGTCGCCCGGAGGCGCTCGTTGGTGCAGCCCTTGGGCAGGTAGGCGACCGCGCCGGCGGCGAACGCCTGTCGCTTGAGCTCCGGGCTGTCGAAGGCGCTGAACACGACGATGGCCGTGTCGGGCGCGACCTCGCGAAGCAGCCGGGTCGCGTCGAGGCCGTTCAGGACCGGCATCGAAAGGTCCATCAGGACGACGTCCGGGGCCAGCTCAGTCGCCAGAGCGGTCGCGTCGGCGCCGTCGGCGACCGCGCCCACGACCGCGAAGCCGGCCAGCTCGAGCAGCCCGACCAGCGCTTCCCGCAGCATCTGATGGTCGTCGACCACCAGGACGCTGACCCGCCGCACGCCACCCCCCCTCGATCCGGTCGGCCGAATACTAAGGGATAGGCGTGTTCCACTCCAAACGGAGAAATCTATGAAACGGCGCGTGCGACCCGTTCCCCTGCCATCCGTCGACGTCCCGGCCATCTGTGGTCCCGTCGCGACCACGGCAACTGCTCCTGCCGGATCAGGCGCGGCGCCAGCCGGCCTCGACGAACAGCGGCACGTACTCGCTGGGGATGTAGAGCCGGTCCTCGGGGTTGGGGATGGTGAAGTAGGCCTGCGGGGGCAGCAGCACGTCGTCGCCGCGGCCGAGGTCGATCACCCAGCGGTCGGGTGGCTGGCGGCGGGAGATGAAGCGCAGCTCGAACGGGAACAGCTGCAGCGGGTCGGGCTGCTCGTACAGGCCGGTTCCCTGGTCACGAGCCTGCGCCACCCAGGCCCGGGCCCGCCGCAGCGACGACTCGGCGCTGGCCAGCTGGCTGGCCGTGCCGGGCCGCGGCACGGCGGCCGGCAGCGTGCGCTGCCGCCGGAACGGGTTGACGTTGGGCCAGATGAAGTACGGGGTCACCAGGCCGCCCTCCAGCAGCCGCTCGTTGTAGCTGAGCGGTCTGGGGGACGGTGAGGTGGCCGATGGCTGCTGGCGGTTGAGGTAGCCGAGCAGCCGGCCGTAGCGGTCCATGACCTCGCCGGCGAAGGCCAGGAAGAACTCGAACTCCTCGGTGGTGTGGCCGAGCGCTTCGAGGTCGTTCCCGACATGCTGCTCCAGCCCGCGGTGGGCGCGCTCGGCGTGGCGGGCATGGTTGGCGGCCGTGCCCTGGCCGACCCTGCCGGCCAGATGGGCCTGGAGGGCGGCGTCGATCGGCGGGTCGAACGGTGGCAGGCTGGCCGCGAACGGGTCGGCGAGCGGCGCCTGCCAGGCCTGGTTGGTGAGCGGCACGAACCGCAGGGGATCCCCCCCGGGCAGGGTGAAGCTGACCTCGGGGGCGTCGACCCCGAGGAAGCGCACCCCGAAGTTGCCCACAGCCTCGGTGTTGGCCGTGTCGCCGTCGTGGACCTGCTGGGTGACGCTGCCTCGGCCCTCGCCGTGGCGGCCGAGCTTGGCATGGCCGATCACCATCCCGGAAGCCAGCTGCTCGATCGCCTTGGCCATCGTCTCCCCCTCGTCGCGGACGGTCCCGGTGCCCTGCCTGCACTATGTAGCTCTCTCGATGGGCGGCGTCCACTCCGTTGACGACAATCCCGGCAACCTGGGCAGCTTCCGGGTCGGGGGGAAGCTCATGTCGCGTTTGTGGTCGCCGGTCGGCGACGTCACGGATCGCCAGCCTCCGTTCGGGGTCTGGGTCGGCGAACCGGCGTTCCCGGCCCGCCCCACGGCGCCGCCGGCGCGGGCCCTGTGGCGACGATCGGCGGCGCTGCTGCTGGTTGCGGGGACCCTGGCCACCGCAATGGTCGCCGGCTCGGTCGTCGCCATGGTCGACCGCTTGGGTGCGTCGGTGCCCCCGCGCCCTGCGCCGGTCCAGGCGCCGTCACTGGCCGCTCTGAACACGGCCATCGGCCGTGGCGAGTCGTTCCTCGACGGGCTCTACAAGCCGCTCGGCGCCGCCGGCGCGGTCCAGTCCGAGCACTATGGGCTGCCGATCAGGGTGCGGTTTCCCGGCCTCCGGCGCTGGGTGCTGCTCGGCCAGAGCGACGCCGGCCCGTGCCGGTCGGGGGGCTGCTCGACCCCGACCCGCATCACCATCCTGGCGTCGTCCTACGCCTCGGAGGCCTACGAGCTGACCTTCGCCACCCCCACCAGGGCCGACGGCCTGCGCCTGCGGGCCAGCGTCGACTGGGGCGCAGGATCGGCACGCTGGCGGGTCAGCGTCACCGCGACGGCGTTCGACGACCCGGCGGCGACGGCCGAGGTGTGGCTGGACGACGTCCGCCTGGGGACCATCCGGTCGCGGCCGCCCGGCGGCGAACGGCCGACGCTCAGTCGCAGCTTCGCGGTCCGCGACGTCAGCCACCTGCGCAGCCTCCGCTACACGGTGCGCCACGCGACCCAGCTGGCCTGGATGTACGCGGTCAGCCGTGAGGACACGGCACGGTCGACCGCCCTGGCCCGGTTCATGCTGCGCGCCGGGTTCGTCCCGGGCCGGGATCTCCGGGCGGCGCTGTTCGGCCGCGGCCGCGACGCCCCCCGCGACTTCAGCTATCGGCACGAGCCGTTCCTCGACGCCTACGGCGACTGCCGGCTGGACCCTCCGGCAACCCCGCGGGCCTACCCTTACCGGTCCAAGGCGTGCCTGGCCGACGTGCAGCCCTACCTGCTGGCGGCACGCCATGACACCCTGCTGCCGACCATCGAGGCGCTGCAGGCGCTGAACCGCGGCGAGTCGCCCGACAGCTCCTACCGGGACCAGACGGCCCTGCTGCCGCTGGCCACCACCTCGGCCGGCCGGACCGCCGACGAGCTGGAGGGCATGTTCGACCGGCTCGGCTTCGGGATCCCGCGCTGCACCCCGCTGGGCTGCGACCGGCAGCGAGCCAGCGCCCTGCGGACCTTCGCCTTCGGCATGCTGGAGACGGTGCTCGGCTACAGCAGCGGGGAGATCAGCCGCCGCCGCTACGCCGACGCCGTCGCCAACCTCGCGCTGCGCGTCCAGATCGGCGACGACGGCGTCGTCCACGTTGCCGACCGGGTGGCCTACCGCCCCGCCCTGCGCGGCGGGTTCCTCTCCTACTGGAACCGCGACCGCCGCTACCTGCGGCCGAGCGGTCTCGCCCAGGCGGTGGTCGACCGCTTCAACATGCCGCCCGAGTACCTGGGCCTGAAGCCGACCGACAGCGAGACCGGCTTCGACGCCTACGCCTTCCTCGCTCTGTACCGCTGCGCCAGGTACCAGGTCGGCTGCCAGCTGGTCGGGACCGCCGGCTAGAAGCTGGTCCGGCGCGTTCCAGGGCTCTGGCCCGACGGCGGGGCCGGCGCCGGCGGGCGGCGCAGGGGCACGTGGACCATGGGCATCCGGCTGTCGATCCAGTCCAGGTCCGGGTCGGCGGACGGCTCCCGGCCGTCGGCGCCGTCCGGGGGATGGTCGGCCACGGCGGCGACCGGGGGACGGCCGCGGCGCCGCTCGGCCTCGCCGCCCAGCGGCGGGACCAGCTCGGTCGGGGTCACGATCAGCCGCTTGGGCAGCAGCACAAGCGCGGTGATCCCGCCGTACCAGGAGTGGCGGAGCTGGACCTTGATGCCATGCTTGGCGGCGAGCTGGGTGACCACGAAGTAGCCGAGCATCTTGGCCAGCGCGAAGTCGATGTCGGGCGGCGTGGCCAGGCGCTGGTTGACCTTGACCAGCTGCTCGTCGGTCATCCCGAGACCCTGGTCCTCGATCTCGATCAGGTAGCCGGCGGGCAGCGGCTGGCCGGCCACCAGCGCGGTGGTGCCGGGGGCCGAGAAGGTGACGGCGTTCTCGATCAGCTCGGCCAGCAGGTGCATCACGTCGGCGGCGGCGTGGCCGGCCAGCTGGACCTGGTCGAGCTGGAGCACCTCGACCCGGGTGTGCTCCTTGACCTCATCCACCGACGCCCGCACGACCTGCATCAGCTCGATCGGCCCGCGCCAGCGCCGGGCCGGCTCCGACCCGGAGAGGATGATCAGGTTCTCGGCGTTGCGCCGCATCCGCGTGGCCAGGTGGTCGAGCTCGCCCAGCCCGGCCCGCACGTCGGCGTCGGTCCCGCTGGCCTCCAGCTCGTCGATCACCTCGAGCTGGCGCTCGATCAGGCTCTGGCTACGCCGGGCCAGGTTGAGGAACATGTCGCCGACGCTGCGGCGCAGGGCCGCCTCGCGGCCGGCGACGCGGACCGCGACCCGGTGCACGGAGTTGAACGCCTCGGCCAAGTGGCCGATCTCGTCCTTGGACCGGACCTCGATCGGCGGGGCCGACTCGGCCTGAAGGTCGACCTGCTCGCCTTCCTGGAGCCGCTGGACGACGCTCGGCAGCCGCCGCTCGGCCGTCTCCTCGGCCGCAGCCTCCAGCCGCCGCATCGGCCGGATCAGGGAGCGGGCGGTGATCAGGGCCAGGACAAGGGCCAGCACCAGGGCGGCGCCCAGCAGCAGGCTGTACAGCAACGCCCGGCGGTCGGCACCCTGCTTGATGGCCGAGCTGGTGGCGATCACGTCGGCGCTGAGCCGCTCCTCGACCGTGCGCATCCGGTCGAGCTTGGCGCTCATGGAGTCGAACCAGACCTGCGGGTCGATGCCAAGCTCCCTGGCGTTGGGGCTGTCGAGCGCCCGCTTGACGAAGCTGTCGGCGCGCTCGACCTCCACGCCGGTGACGGTCTCCTCCAGGAGCTCGTGCTGGCCCTCGGTGGCGTTGGAGTCGAACTGGGCGGTGTAGATCGCCTCGCCCGCGGCCAGGGAGGCGAGCCTGCCGTACTCGCCTCCCTCGAAGGCCTTGGCCGCGTAGACGTTCTGCATCAGGCTGCGCTGGGTGTCGGCGAAGTCCTTGGCCCTGGCCAGGGCGACCGAGGCGGCGACGCCCTTGAGCAGCTGGGTGTTGTTGGAGCCGGGGGCGATCTCGCTGTTGATGTCCAGCAGGTCGCTGATGGTGTCGGTGTACTGGTCCAGCGCCTTGCCCGCGGTGTCGATCCGGCCGTGGCCCGCTTCGGTGGCGCCTTCGAGGTCTTCCTCGCCCTCCTCCTCGTGCACCTCGATACCTGGCTGCTCGGCCAGCTCGTCGGCGTCGATCCGCCCGCCGTCGATCGCGTCCCGCTGCTCGGCGAGGCGGCCCAGCTCGCTCAGGCCGTACGCGATCTTCTCGGCCAGCAGCTGGTCGTCGGCGCCCAGGCGCTGGGCGTTGGCCCGGTAGGTGGCAGCCACCCGGTCGACGGTTCGCCGTTGCTCGGCCAGCCGCCTACCCCAGGTCGTGCGGCCGCTGCCGATGTAGTTGGCCGACAGGCTGCGTTCGTCCTGCAGCTCGTGGACCAGGGGGGCCAGGCCGGCGGCCAGGCGGGCGAAGGCGGTGCTGCGGCCGGCCTGCTGGCTCTCGGCCTGGTTCTGGCGGATGCCGACCAGGGCCAGGACAGCCAGCACCAGCAGCGGGCCGAGCAGGGACACCAGGAGCTTGGTGCGGATGGGTGCGTTACGAAGCATCGGCGACACACCTTGGGTACGGCGGGGGAGGAAGGCGGCGGAGAAGCTATCGTCTGTGGCAATACCGCCGCAATGGGAGAATCTGCCGAGCTTCTGCTGGTCAGATGGCGCGCAGGCCGTCGAGCACCCGCTCGAGCAGGGCCCGGCCGGGCCGGTCCCCGGCATCCCCGCGGGCCGGTTGCTGCACCGTCAGGAGGCCGTCGGCGGCCAGGTCGGCGACCAGCACCCGGGCCACCCCGAGGGGTACGTCCAGCCGGGCCGCGACCTCGGCGACAGCCAGCGGCCGCTGGCACAGCAACGCGATCGCCCGCGGCTCCAGGCGCAGGCCCGGAAGCAGGTCCCGTCCCATCGGGGTGATGGACACCAGTGTCTCGATGGCCAGCCCCTCGCCGCCATGGGTGCGCCCGGCGGTCATCGCATAGGGCCGGACCTGGGCCGGGTCGCGCTCGCCGATGACGCTCATGCCCGGCCGGCCGGTGTCGACGTCGGGACCTCCAGCAGGGGGCCCGGCAGGCGGACGGCGGCGGTGAGGCCGCCGGCGGGGGAGCGGACCAGCTGGACGCCGAGCCCGTGGCGGTCGGCGAGGCGGCCCACGACCGTCAGGCCGAGCCGCTCGTCGGCGGGGCTGGGGGAGTCCAGCCTGCCAGCCAGGCGCCGGTTGGCCCAGGCCAGCTCCTCGTCGGTCATGCCGAGGCCCCGGTCGGCGACCTCGATCAGGTAGCCGTCGCCGTCGCCTCCGCCGGTCACGGCCACCGCGGCCGTCGGCGGGGAGAAGGCGACGGCGTTGTCGAGCAGCTCGGCCACCAGGTGCACCAGGTCGACCCCGACCGGGCCGGCCACCTCGACCTCGTCGACGGCCAGCAGGTCGACCCGCAGGTAGTCGTCGACCTCGGCGATGGCGGCGCGCAGCAGCCCGGCCACCGGCACCGGCCGGTCCCAGCGCCGTGCCGGCTCGGGGCCGGCGATGGCCAGCAGCGTCTCGGCGTTGCGGCGCAGGCGGGTGGCCAGGTGGTCGAGCCGGAAGAAGCCCTGGAGCCGATCGGGGTCGGGCTCTTCCCGTTCCAGCTCGTCGATCAGCTGGAGCTGGCGGTCCAGCAGCGTCTGGCCCCGCCGGGCCAGGCCGAGCACCGCCCCCCCGGCCACGCCCGGCCCGGCCGGCCGGCCGTCCCTGGTCCTGGGCAGCAGGACCGCCGCCGCCGCGATGGCGACGGCGGCGACCGCCAGCAGCATCAGCTGGGTGCGGAGCCGGGTCTCCTGCCGCACCACCGAAGCCGTGGCCGCCGCGGTCAGGTCGTCCGCGAGCTTGCGCTCCACCCGCCGCAGGGCGCCGGCCCGCGCTGCCAGCGCCACCTGCCACAGCGGCAGCTCCCCAACCTCGGCGCCGCCGCCCGCACCGAGCAGGTCCTGCTCCAGGCGGCGGGCGCTGCGGGGCCCGGGGGTGGCGAGGGCGCGGTCGACGATGTCGAGGCGGTCGCCGGCGGCGGCGCGGACGCCGTTGAGCTCGTGCCGTGCCACCGCCGCGGCGGCGGTGAGGCGGGCCTGGAGGGACCCGGGAGCGGAGCCGGCGGCCCGGGTGCCGGGAGCACCGCCGTCCCGCCGCTCGTCCGTCGGGGCGGCGGCGAGCAGGGCGTGTTCCTGGCCGGTCGCCTCCTTGGCCCCGGCGACGGCCAGCAGCAGCCGCACCACCCGGGCCGGCTCCGGACCGTCCAGCCGGGTGGCCAGTCCGCGCTCCACTCCGAGCAGGGCGGCCACCATCACGTCGTGGTCGGCCACCGACCGCTCCGCGGTCACCAGGCGCCGCTCGGCCTCGACCCGGACCACCGCCAGCCGGCCCAGCCGCGCGGCGGCGGCGGCGATGGCCTGGTCGAGCGCCGGGTCGCCGGTCCGCCCGAGGCTGGCCGCCCCGGCCTGGTAGGCGGCCAGCGCCCGGTCCACCCGCTGCCGCCGTGCCCGCAGCTCGGCCCCGCCCCGACGCCCGTCGCCGGCCACCCAGGCCGCGGCCCGGCCGCGCTCCTCCTGAAGCTCGTGCACCACCGTCGCGGCCTGGCCAACCACGGCGACCACGCGCCGTTCGCGGTCGGCCCTGGCGCGGTCGCCGACGCCCCCGGCCAGCCCGACCGTGGCGAGCAGGGCCGTCCCGGCGGCCGGCACGACCAGCAGGGCGACCAGCTTCGAGCGGATCGAGAGGTTTCTGACCATCTGCGGCATGCTAGAACGCCGGTCAAGTATCCGGGTTTGGGGGATTTGCGTGGCCGCCGTTGGCGGCGCAAGCTCCAGGCCTACGGGCTCAGCGGCGCCGCGGCCGCGGCTCGGGTCGGGGCCGGGGGGCCGGCGGCTCGAAGCCGCGGGCGTGCATGCCCTGCTCGATCTCGAAGATCGCCGTCTCGACGACCCTGACTCGTGCGTAGCGCTTGGATTCGGCCTCGATCAGCTGCCAGCGGGCCAGCGGGTGGTCGGTGCGCTCCAGCATGTCCTCGACCGCCTGCTCGTAGGCGGTCCGCTTCTCGCGGTTGCGCCAGTCCTCGGCGGTCAGCTTCCAGCCCTTCAGCGGCTCGGCCTCGCGCCGCTTGAAGCGGCGCAGCTGCTCGGCGTCGGAGATGTGCATCCAGAACTTGATCAGGATCATGCCCTCCAGCACCAGCGAGCGCTCGAACTCGACGATCTCGCCATAGCCCCGGGTCCACTGCTCGACGGTGGCGAAGCCCTCCACCCGCTCGACCAGCACCCGGCCGTACCAGGACCGGTCGAGGACGGCCATGCCGCCCCAGCCGGGCAGCGCCGCCCAGAACCGGAGCAGGAAGTGGTGGCGCTTCTCGTCGTAGGTGGGTGCAGCATAGCTGACCACCCGCACGTGCCTGGGGTCCATGGGCGTGACCAGCCGCCGGATGGCGCCGCCCTTGCCCGAGGCGTCCCAGCCCTCGAAGACCACGCACACCGGCGGTCCGAGCCGCCCGTCGCCGAGCAGGCCACCGAGGGTGAGCCGCAGCTCGAGCAGGCGGGCCGAGGCCGCCTCCAGCCGCGCCGCCTCATCCTCGCGGCTCAGCTTCGTGCTCAGGTCGAGCTGATCCAGTCGCCCCATCGGCCGATCCTGGCAGCAGCCACCCATCGAGGGCAAGGGCGGGCGCCCGGGATCTTGGGGTCCGGGGCGGAGGACTCCCCCCGAACCAGCCAGCCACCGCCTCAGGATCGGCGCCGCACGGCGGCGATGCTCACGCCCGGAGCAATCGCCTCCGGGTCCACGTGGAGGTCGAGCAGGGCCGGCCGTCCGGCCTCCAGCGCCCGCTCGAAGGCGGCGGGGAACGCCCCGGTCTCCTCGACCGCCTCGCCGAAGGCGCCGTAGGCCTCGGCCAGGGCCGGGAAGTCGGGGTTGACCAGGTCGGTGGCGATCATCCGGTTGGGGTAGGCCCGCTCCTGGTGCATGCGGATGGTGCCGTACATGCCGTTGTTGACCACCAGCACGATCACGTCAAGGCGATGCTGGACGGCGGTTGCCAGCTCCTGGCCGGTCATCAGGAAGTCGCCGTCGCCGGCGACCGCGACCACCGTGCGCTGCGGGTGGACGACCTTGGCGGCCAGCGCGGCCGGGAGGCCGAAGCCCATGGCGCCGCTCTTGGGCGCGAGCTGGGTGCCCGGCCGCCGGAACTGGAAGTAGCGGTGGACCCAGGCGGTGTAGTTGCCGGCCCCGCTGGTCACGATGGCCTGGTCGGGCAGGCGCTCGCGCAGCCAGACCAGCACCTGCCCGAGGTCGAGCCGGCCCTGGGCGGCCCATGGCCGCACCCAGGCCAGGTAGTTGGTCCGCGCCGCCTCCGTCCAGGCCGCCCAGGCCTGGCCCTTGACCGGTGGGACCGAGCGCAGCGCGGCCACGAACGGGGCGACGGCCGCGTTGACGGCCAGGTCGGGCTGGTACAGGCGGCCAAGCTCCCCGGTCCCGGGGTGGACGTGGACCAGACGCTGGCGGGGGACGGGCGCCTCGACCAGCCGGTAGCCGCCGGTGGTGATCTCGCCCAGCCGCGGGCCGATGGCCAGCAGCAGGTCGGCCGCGCGGACCCGCTCGTGCAGCGCCGGGTTGGCGCCGACCCCGAGGTCGCCGACGTAGCTCGGCGAGCGGTTGTCCAGCACGTCCTGGGAGCGGAACGAGGCGGCCACCGGCAGCCGGCTGGCCTCGGCCACGGTCTTGAGATCAGCCGCGGCCGCCTCGGTCCAGCCGGGGCCGCCGGCCACCACCAGGGGTCGCCTGGCCCCGCCGAGCAGCTCCCGCAGCCGGGCCAGGTCGGCCGGAGCGGCGCCGGGGGCGACCGGCCGGACCGGGCGGGCGTCGGCCACCCGGGCCCGCCCGGCCAGCACGTCCTCCGGCAGGGCGAGCACCACCGGCCCGGGCCGGCCCGACACGGCCACCTGCACGGCCCTGGCCAGCAGCTCGGGCAGCCGGGCCGGGTCGTCGGCCTCGGCCGCCCACTTGGCCATCGGCCCGAACACCGCCGGCACGTCCAGCTCCTGGAACGCCTCCCGGCCACGCACGCCCCGGCCGACCTGCCCGACCAGCAGCAGCATCGGGACCGAGTCCTGGGCGGCGGTGTGGACGCCGACGCTGGCCTGGGTGGCCCCCGGCCCCCGGGTGACCAGGCAGACCCCTGGACGCCCGGTGAGCTTGCCGTAGGCGACGGCCATGTTGGCCGCCGCGGCCTCGTGCCGGCAGGTGATCAGCCGGATCGGGGCGTCGTAGAGCGCGTCCAGCACCGCCAGGAAGCTCTCACCGGGAACGCAGAAGGCGGCGTCCACGCCGTTGTCGAGCAGGTGCTGGGTGACTACCTGGCCGCCGCTTCGGTCGTGCATGCCGGGAACGATAGCGCGGTCCCCGACCCAGGTGGGGGGAGCTCCGGCTCCCCTCCACCGCCACCCCAGCAGCGCCGCTGCCATGGCTGGAATGATCGCCCTAGCACCTGGCTGGACTCCGCTGGCGGCCGTAGGTGACCAGGGCACCCCAGGTGGAGGGGCCGACGACGCCGTCGGGGGTGAGGCCGTGGGCGCGCTGGAAGGCGAGCAGGGCCCGGCGGGTCAACGGGCCGAACTCGCCGTCGACGGCAACGCACAGCCGGTTGGCGGTCAACCGCAGCTGGACGGCGACGACCGCGTTGCTGCGCTCGCCGAGCTCGACCGGCAGCAGCCCGCGCAGGCCGGCCGCCGGCCTGGTCGCCTTGCCGAGCAGCCCGGGACGCCAGATGGAGGCGATGCGGACCGGCGCCCTGCGGTTGGGCGCCTCCACCATCCGGCCCCGGCCCAGGTACATGCCGACATGGTTGATGGTCCGCGGGTCGCCGGTGTCCCTGGCGAAGAACAGCAGGTCGCCGGCACGCAGCCGGCTGAGCGGGACCAGCCTGCCTGCCCCGTACTGCTGGCGGGAGACGCGGGGCAGCCCGACCCCGGCGGCCTTGTAGGCGGTCTGGACCAGGCCGGAGCAGTCGAAGCTGGCCGGGCCGTTGGCGCCCCACCGGTACGGCTTGCCCAGCTGGGCAAGGGCGAACCGGACCGCCACCGCGGCCGGGGAGCCGGGCGCGGCCGCGGCCGTCCGCTGGCCGACCCCGGCCGCACCGGCGACCAGCGGCGCGGTCAGGGCCAGCAGCAGCAGCCAGCGCACGGGAGCCGACAGGTGGCGGGGGCGGCAACGCAGGTGGCGGGGGCGCGAGTGCAGGTGGCGGGGGCGGGACCGCAGGTGGCGAGGGCGGGACCGCAGGTGGCGGGGCGGAGGCAGTGACGCTGGCATGAAGCCGAGGACGCTCCTTCCAGGAAGGAGCCAGCCGGCGCCGGTGCAGCCGAGCCGCCGAGGTTGAGCGCCAGCACCGGACCGAGGGCTCGCGTGGAGGCAACCCTTACCGGATCGACCGGCGGCACTCCCCGCTTGAGCAGAATCGCCCAACCACGCAATCAGCCCGCCACGCCGCGCCTGGCCTGGCCGGTGCGCCTAGTCTCTGACCAGCTTGCGGTAGGTGTAGCGGTGGGGGCGGGTCGCCTCGGGACCGAGGCGGCGGACCTTGTCGGCCTGGTAGTCGGCGAAGTTGCCCTCGAACCAGACCACCCGGCTGTCGCCCTCGAAGGCCAGCATGTGGGTCGCCACCCGGTCCAGGAACCAGCGGTCGTGGCTGATCACCACGGCGCAGCCGGGGAAGTCGAGCAGGGCGCTCTCCAGCGACCGAAGGGTGTCGACGTCGAGGTCGTTGGTCGGCTCGTCCAGCAGCAGGAGGTTGCCGCCCTCGCGCAGCGTCAAGGCCAGGTTGAGCCGGTTACGCTCGCCGCCGGACAGCACCCCGACCGGCCGCTGCTGGTCGGTGCCCTTGAACCCGAAGGTGGCCACGTAGGCCCGTGTCGGCAGCTCGCGGCCCCCGACCCGGAAATGGTCGAGACCCCCGGAGATGGCCTGGAACACGGTCAGGTACGGGTCGAGCCGGGACCGGTCCTGGTCGACATAGGCCAGCTGCACGGTCGGGCCGAGCCGCAGCTCGCCCGCGTCCGGCCGCTCCTGGCCGGTGACGACCTTGAACAGGGTGGTCTTGCCGGCCCCGTTGGCCCCGATGACCCCGACGATGCCGCCGCGGGGCAGGCTGAACGACAGGTCGTCGATCAGCAGCCGGTCGCCGTAGCCCTTGGCGAGCCCGGCCGCCTCCACGACCACGTCGCCCAGGCGGGGGCCGGGCGGGATCTGGATCTCGTCGAAGTCGACCGGCCGGTCCCGCTCGGCCTCGGCGGCCAGCTCCTCGTAGCGCCGCAGGCGGGCCCGGCCCTTGTCATGGCGGCCCTTGGTGCCGGCCCGCACCCACTCCAGCTCCCGTTCCAGCACCCGCCGGCGGCCGGCGCCGGCCCGTGCCTCGGCGGCCAGCCGGGCCGCCTTGACCTCCAGGTAGGTCGAGTAGTTGCCCTCGTAGGGGTAGGCGCGGCCCCGGTCCAGCTCGAGGATCCAGCCGGCGACGTTGTCGAGGAAGTAGCGGTCGTGGGTGACGGCCAGCACCGTGCCCGGGTAGGCGGCCAGGTGCTGCTCCAGCCACTGCACGCTCTCGGCGTCCAGGTGGTTGGTGGGCTCGTCGAGCAGCAGGAGATCGGGCCGCGACAGCAGCAGCCGGCACAGCGCGACCCGGCGCCGCTCCCCGCCGGACAGGGTGGTGACCGCGGCGTCGCCGGGCGGCAGCCGCAGGGCGTCCATGGCCATGTCGAGCTGGGCGTCCAGGTCCCAGGCGCCCGCCGCGTCGATCGCGTCCTGGACCGTCGCGTACTCGTCGAGCAGGCGGTCCATCTCCTCGGGGCCGGCCTCGCCGAGGCGCTGGCCCAGCTGCTCGAACCGGGCCAGCAGGGCGCGGGTGGCGGCGACACCGTCCTCGACGTTGCCGAGCACGTCCTTGGCCGGGTCAAGGGTCGGCTCCTGGTGCAGGATGCCGACCGTCGCCCCCGGGGCGAGGGCGGCCTCGCCGTTGGAGATCGTCTCCAGGCCGGCCATGATCTCCAGCACGGTCGACTTGCCGGCCCCGTTGGGACCGACAACGCCGATCTTGGCCCCGGGAAGAAAGGCCAGGGTCACGTCGTCGAGGATGAGCTTGTCCTGGTGCGCCTTGCGCACCCGCTGCATCACGTAGATGTACTTGGTCACGCCGGGCATTCTACGAGCCGGCGGCGGATGTCCTAGGAGGGCGCGATGCACCCGGTGCTCGAGCAGGTCGACTGGGAGCTGGAGGGCGGGGCGGTGGTCGAGCTGCTGCGGGCGCTGCTGCGGTTCGACACCACCAACCCTCCGGGCAACGAGGCCGGGTGCGTGGCGTTCCTGGCCGACCACCTGCGCGGGCTTGGGGTCGAGCCGGAGGTGCTGTCGCCGGTGGCCGGGCGGGCCAACCTGGTCGCGCGGCTGGCCGGCGACGACTCGGCGCCGCCGCTGCTGCTCAACGGCCACGTCGACGTGGTCGCGGCCGAGGCCGACCGCTGGCGCCACCCGCCGTTCGCCGGGGAGGTCCACGACGGCGTCGTGTGGGGGCGGGGCGCGGTCGACATGAAGCAGATGGTGGCCATGAGCGTCGCCGTGGTCGGGCTGCTGGCCCGGCTCGGGGTGCCCCTGCGGCGCGACCTCAAGCTGGCGGTGGTGGCCGACGAGGAGGCGGGCTGCGCCACCGGCAGCGCCTGGCTGGTCGACCAGCACCCGGACAAGGTCAGGGCCGGGCACGCCCTCGGGGAGGTCGGCGGGGCCACCTTCTACCTCGGCGGCCGGCCCTTCTACCCGATCCAGGTGGCCGAGAAGGGCGTGGCCTGGCTGCGGGCCACCGCCACCGGGGCCACCGGGCACGGCAGCATCCCCCGCGACGACAACGCCGTGGTCCGGCTGGCCGAGTTCCTGGCCAGGGTCGGCCGTCGCCGGCTGCCCCTGCATCCCTCGCCGGAGGTCCGGCGGTTCCTCGAGGCGCTGGCCGCCGTCCAGGGCCGGCCGGCGCGGGCGGTGCTGCCCCTGCTGCTGCACCCCCGCTGGTCCAACGCGGTGCTGCGCCGGGGGGTCCGCGACCCGGGGATGGCCCGGCTGCTCAGCGCCCTGCTGCGCAACACCGCCAGCCCGACGGTGGTGCACGCCGGCCACAAGACCAACGTCATCCCCAGCCGCGCCGAGGCCGAGCTGGACGGCCGCATCGCGGTCGGCTCCAGCGAGGCCGAGCTGCTGGCCGAGCTGCGGGCCCTGGCCGGCCCCGGGATCGAGCTGGGGCTGGTCGCCCCCAGCCACCCGCCGACGGTGGTCAGCGCAGGGACCGAGCTGTTCGAGGTCCTGGCCGGCGTGGTCGCCGAGCACCACCCGGGCGCGGTGGCCGTGCCGACGGTCACGCCCGGCTTCACCGACGCCAAGTACTGGTCGCGGCTGGGGACGGCCTGCTACGGCTTCGCCCCGATCCGGCTGGAGCCCACCGACCCCGACTTCGCCTCCCTGTTCCACGGCGACGACGAGCGCGTCCCGGTGGCCGGCCTCAAGGCCGGCCTGCGCATGCTGGCCGACGCGGTCGCCCGCCACTGCTGCCGGTGACCGTCGCTGCCTCGACTACGAGCTGGACTGCCCTTCCCCCGGCGGCCCCGGCCGGCTGGCCAGGGCGGTGGCGGCCATGGCCAGGTACTCGCGCAGGGGAGCGGCCAGCTCCCGGGGCAGGTCGAGCTCCTCCACGGCGGCCGTCATGTGGCGCAGCCAGGCGTCCCGCTCGGCCGGGCCGATGGCGAAGCGGGCGTGGCGCATCCGCAGCGCCGGGTGGCCGCGGCGCTCGCTGTAGGTGTGCGGGCCGCCCCAGTACTGCATCAGGAACAGCCGCAGCCGCTCCTCGGCCCCTGACAGGTCCTCCTCGGGGTAGAGCGGGCGCAGGACCGGGTCGGCGGCGATGCGGCGGTAGAAGCCGGCGACCAGCCGCCGG